>JAYQBI010000086.1:0-1971 GCA_038137235.1 Opitutales bacterium
CAGATGGAAACATTCAATTGAGAGGATACATTCCCTTGTTGGAGAAATTTGGTTATATCTCTAGAATAGCGAAGCGAGAGCTACTTCACTCAAATGAATAGAACAAATTCGGATCGATGGTTTGAAAGGGCAGGTAAAGTAATACCTGGAGGTATCTATGGTCATGTTGCACCAGTTGCAGGACTTCCTAGATCATTTCCCCATTATTGCGAAAGAGCAAGTGGTTCTAGGTTTTTTGATGTGGATGGTAATGAATGGATTGATTTCATGTGTGGATTTGGTGCGATCTTACACGGATATTTAAACCCGGAAATTGAGGATGCTGTTGATTTACAAAGATCAAAAGGATCCATTTTTAATCAGCCCAGTCTTTTGATGGTTGAGCTCGCTGAGCGGATGGTTGAGGGAATTGATTTTGCGGACTGGGCTGTATTTGCGAAAAATGGATCGGATCTTACTACATGGGCTATTCGTGTGGCGCGTGAGAAAACTGGAAGAGAGTTTGTTATAAAGGCACAAGGTGCTTATCATGGAGTGGATGCCTGGTGCGACCCTGGATTGGGGGGGAGAATCCATTCTGATAGGGAAAAGATTTTAGAATTTAAATGGAATGACTTCGATCAGTTGGCTGACCTAGTCAAAAAAAGAGCAAACCAAATCGCAGCTTTGATCTTAACACCATATCATCATGCTGCATTTGCTCCATCCGAAATGCCCTTGAGTGGATTCTGGTCTGAAACCGAAGCCCTTTGCAAAAAAGAAGGAATTGCTCTGATTTTAGATGATGTAAGAACTGGAGGCAGATTAGATGATGGGGGGTCTCATCGCTATTTTGGGTTTACTCCTGATATGGCAGTTTATTCAAAAGCCCTTGGAAACGGGTATGCGATATCTGCCTGTTTGGCTTCTTCAAATTTCAGGGAAGCTGCAACGGAGGTTTTTCTAACCGGAAGTTGTTGGAATGATGCTTTTGCGATGGCTGCTGCAAATAAATCCTTTGAGATTTCTCAAACTCAAAATGTGGCCGGACAAGTTTTACGCATTGGTTCAGATTTTTCTTCTAAATTAGAAAACTTAACTGCTTCCCGTGGAATCCCCTTAAAAATGACGGGACCAGCATCTATGCCGTATCCATTCATCAGCGGAGATGAAAGTCTCTTTAAGATCCAAAAGTTTTGCCAATTTTGTGCTGCTGAAGGATTGTATTTTCACCCGCATCACAACTGGTTTTTCGGAAGTATGCACACGGAGAACGATTTAACTGATGCGTTGAGAAGAGCTGAGTTAGCATTAGATAAATTACTGGATGATGAATAATTAATCAGTGCCTGTTTTCTCTATTCTTTGTCATCGACTGAAAAGCAGTTTTTTGATTAATTAAAAATTTAGATGTTCAGTGAGAAAACTATCTTGATTACAGGGGGTACTGGCTCTTTTGGCAAAGAGTTCATTCGCACAATTTTAACTCGTGGTAATCCCCGTAGAGTTATTGTGTATTCCCGGGACGAGTGGAAACAGTCTGAAATGCAGGCTGAGGAAGACTTCAAGAATAAAGCCCTTCGATTTTTTCTGGGAGATGTTAGAGATAAAGATCGCCTTACTCTAGCCATGAGAGGAGTGGATTATGTTGTTCATGCGGCTGCACTAAAGCAAGTACCTGCTGCAGAGTATAACCCACATGAATTTATTAAAACCAATGTGAATGGTGCCACCAATGTGGTGGAAGCTGCTATCGCGGCTAAAGTGAAGAGAGTAATTGCACTGAGTACTGATAAAGCGGTTAACCCGGTGAACTTATATGGTGCGACTAAGTTGTGCTCGGATAAAGTATTTATTGCCGCTAATAGCTATGCAGGGGGCGAATCAACCATTTTTTCGGTTGTGCGGTATGGTAATGTGATTGGAAGCAGGGGAAGCGTCATACCGCTTTTTCAAAAGCAACGAACTTCAGGTAGTGTAACCATTACTAAT
>JAYQBI010000086.1:2011-5791 GCA_038137235.1 Opitutales bacterium
GACATGACCCGTTTTTTATTAACTTTAAAGGATGGTGTAGATTTTGTCCTCGATAGCTTTGAACGAATGGTTGGGGGAGAGCTTTTTGTGCCTAAAATACCTGCCTGTTCTGTTGACCAAATTGCAAACATTGTAGCACCCGATTGTAAAAAGGAAATTATAGGTTTAAGACCTGGCGAAAAAATGCATGAAATTTTAATTCCAGTGGACGAATCTAGAAATGTTTTGGAGTTCGACAATTATTTTGTTATCCAGCCTATCCAGGCTTTTTGGGGTAATAAAATTGGCATACTCGGTGGAGTTTCTTGCTCAAGCGATTTTCATTTTTCCAGTAACTCGAACTGCGAACGACTTAGCTCGACACAACTTAAAAATTTGCTTATCGATTACCTTCCCAAAACAACTGAACCTTAAATCCTTTTTTTAGGTGTGGATTTTGTAGAACGTGTAATGGATGTGACGCAACCGCCGATGGTGGTTGCTGAAATGTCTGGTAATCATGGAGGCAGTTTGAAAAAGGCACTCTCCCTAGTTGATGCTGCTTCCAAGGCTGGAGCCGATGCCTTGAAACTTCAAACTTACAAGCCTGAGACAATAACGGTTCAAGGGGAAGGCGAAAGATTTACTTTAAAAGATGGGTTGTGGACCGGAAGGAGTCTTCACCAACTTTATGAGGAAGCCATGACTCCATGGGAATGGCATCGCGACATTAGCCAAAAAGCAAAGCAACTTGGGATGTATTGCTTCAGTTCACCTTTCGATGAATCTGCAGTTGATTTTTTGGAGGCAGAAATAGGTCCTCCTGCATACAAAATTGCCTCCTTTGAGTTAAATCATTTTCCGCTTCTTAAAAAGATCGCAAAACTTGGTAAACCCGTAATAGCAAGTCTTGGTGTTTCTAATGACAGTGAGGCTAAAAAAGCTCTTAATATACTTAGAGAAAATGGTGCAGGGGAAATTTACCTTCTTCACTGTGTTAGTGAATATCCAGCAAAAATCAGTGATTTTTGCATGAATTTAATGCCTGAAATCAAAGAGAAATTCGGAGTCACATACGGTTTGTCTGATCACTCTCCAGGTCATTTAATTCCAGTTATCGCTACTGCTCTAGGAGCTAGGATTATTGAAAAGCATTTTTGCTTGGATAGAGAAAACTCTACAATTGACGGGGCGTTTTCGATGCTACCAGAAGAGTTTTCCCAAATGGTAAGGGAAGTCCACCAAGCACATGATTCACTAACTGGGAAAATTATCCCTAAGAAGTCCACTTTCTTTAGACGTTCAATCCTTGTTAGTGCTCCAACACTTAAGGGGGAAACATTGGATGAAATGAACATCAGAATTGCGAGGCCAGGTGATGGTCTTTGTCCTAGTTGTTGGGAGGAAGTGGTGGGAAAAAAAGCCCTTAAAAATCTCAATGTTGGACATCCTTTAACTTTCGAAGATTTCTGTTAAACAGAGGAATTACTTTTTGAGTGTCTTTGCAATCGCTTGGTTGTGCTGCTATATTATACATGTGGTAGCCAAAAAATTATCCTTTTACCAAAGGGACTTACCTTCCTTTCAGGGTAGTCCGGAGCAAAGATTGAGAACGGCTTGCCTCTGGGTTGCAGAATACTGTCCTGGAAGACAATTAACTCTTGAGGAGGTCGGGCAGGTGATGGGAGTGACCCGTGAAAGAGTTAGGCAGATTGAAGCACTTGCTTTACGGAAACTGCGTCATCCAACAAGAATCAAGCTCTTAAAATAAGTACTTTAAAAAGTTTATAGATTATTACCTTAATTATATATTATTTAGTCAGTGCAGATTAGTCGATGAGCATTTCTTTTGCGGATTTACCCTGTGGGATCATAGGTAAAACATGCTCGCTGTAGGGCACAATTATTTCTAGCAAATATGGCTCATCAGCCGCTAGCATTTCACGCATTGCATCTCTAAGTTCTTCTCTTTTGGTGACTCTTTTGGCTTTTACTCCAAATCCTGCACACATGGTTATGTAGTCAGGGTAAATCGCCTCTAAATTTTCAGGGCCTCCGATATTTTCAGGATCGCACAGGATAGTATGACCTCGGACAGAATCATAAAACCTATCCTCCCATTGTACAACCATTCCTAAGTGCTGGTTGTTTAAAAGGAGGCATTTTGCATTTATTTTTTCAATTTTTGCAGTGGCAAGTTCTTGTACATTCATTAAGAAGGAACCGTCTCCATCGATGTCGATTACTTCTTTATCTGGTCGGGCGACTTTGGCACCAATGGCTGCAGGGTATCCAAATCCCATCGTTCCTAAACCAAGCGAGGAAATGTAAGTTCTTGGCTCTTTAAACCTGTAGTATTGTGCCGCCCACATTTGATGCTGACCAACACCAGTCGTAATGATCGCCTCGCCTTGAGATTCTTCATATAAAACCTGAACTGCTTCCTGTGAGGTAATATGTTCACTCTTGTCGTACTTGAATGGATATTTAGCTTTCCAGTCATTCAATTTTTTGAGCCAAGCGGTGAGGTCAGGCTTATGGATTTTGGCAGAAAGAAACAATTCGCTCATCCGTTTGAGTGCGTAACGAATATCTGATCTAATTGGAAAATGTGCATGTACATTTTTGTTGTGCTCGGATTTGTCTAAGTCGAAATGGATGACATACGCATCTGGTGCATATTTCTCAACCTTTCCCGTTATCCTGTCATCAAAGCGAGCCCCTGCACAAATAAGGAGGTCACTTTCACAAACGGCCCAATTACCAGCAACAGTTCCATGCATACCATACCAATAAAGCGATTGATCGTGGTCGGGATCAAAGGCTCCCAGCCCCATCAAAGTATGTACAACCGGAAGCCCAGTCAGTTCAGCAAATTCTTTTAGTTCTCGATGTGAATCGGAAGAGATGATGCCGCCACCAGTGTAAAGAACTGGTTTTTTTGCTTTAGTTATGAGATTGAGAACTTCAAGCAGTTCATCATCCGTCGCTTTAGGACTTTCAATGGTGTAGCCTTGCAACTCAGATACTTCACTGGGGAAAAAAGGTTCGAAAACCTTTTGTTGAACATCCTTGGGGATATCAATAACAACAGGTCCTGGTCTTCCTGACTGAGCTATGTGAAAAGCATCTTTGACCACGCCTGGTAGATCTTCTGCAGTGAGGACAAGATAGCTGTGTTTGACAACAGGTAATGTCATTCCATAGAAGTCGGTCTCCTGAAATGCAGCTTTTCCAATAAATTGCTGGTAAACTTGACCAGTAATTGCAACCAAAGGAATGCTATCCATGAAAGCATCAGCGATACAGGTAACAAGGTTAGTTGCACCAGGCCCGGATGTAGCCATACAAACCCCAGCTTTTCCTGTGGCTCTTGCATAACCATGAGCCATAAAACCTCCGCCTTGCTCCTGCCTGGGCAATATCGTGCGAATTTTTTTAGATTTCGTTAAGGACTGGTGCAATTCCATTGATGCACCACCAGGGTAGGCAAACACCACATCCACGCCTTCTCTTTCCAAAGCATTGACGAGAACATCAGCTCCTTTCATCGCGGGACCTAATTCTCCTGATTTTTCGGTATCTGGTGCATGGATTTTATTGGTTTTCATGACAAAGAATTTATTTATTCACAAAATGCCTGATACAAGGACTTTAGACAAGGTCAAACAAAGCCAAATTTAATAGGGAATGAAAAATCGTACTATGATTTTTTTGATAGAGTTTACAAAGTCTAGAAATATATCATGGCGGAGAGGGCGGGATTCGAACCCGCGGTACCTTGCGGTACACAGCATTTCC
>JAYQBI010000087.1:0-5760 GCA_038137235.1 Opitutales bacterium
CCCATCTACTGCTGCATCACTTAACATAACAGTCGGAAGTACAACTGCCGACGGAAATGTAATCGGAAGACAGGATGAGCTTGTCATTTTCCTTGGGGCTCGAACTCATGGCTTTTCTTCGAGTTCTGTTTTGGCAACTGCTGGTCCATCTGGATTTGGTGGATTTAGTTACAGTGATTCAACTGAAGCATCTACGTTTGGTGCTCGATTGAGTTCCAAAAATAACTCTTCCAATTTTGAACCATTAGCTGGTTCCTCTCAAGTTAACAGTGCCCAAAGCTTCTATTTTGACACGGATTTAACCACTCATGATGATCTCGTTACTGGTGCGGGTGCTAATTTGACTGATTTTTACTCAGTCATGGTGCATGAAATTGGGCATGTTATGGGTTTCATTGGAAATTTTTCGCAGGCTTGGGCTGCTAATAGTTCAGGTGGGTTTTGGACCGGACAAAATGCCAAAGATGAATACGGAGATGGAACTCAAAATATACCATTGTATGATGATGCTCATTGGGATCTACCCACCGATGAACCTCCAAGTAATAGTGGAGACTTAGTGCCCGGAAGTGTAAAATGTGCCTGTCATCCATCCATGCTGCCTACGATTGGGAGGGGGACAAGAACATCATTTACAGATCTGGACTTTGCTTTGCTTAAAGATTTGGGTTACTCCATTTCAAGTGCACCATCCGGAACCTTGGGACCAGGTGGAAGTAATACTAACTCCTACACTGATCCTGACTGGGGCGGAACTTTTGACATTCCCATTAAAGAAAGCTACTCAAACTGGCTTAAAACGAACGAAACAGGTATTGTGGGTGGTGAGGTATTGCCTGCTTCTGCTGCACCAGAACCAGCCTTCCTTTTTTCATTCATGGGTGGATTTTTTGCTTTGTTTTACGGAAGAAAAAACTTGTTTAAAATAAAGAATAAGTTTTTTCCCAGTTCTAGATGACTTATTTGGTAAGAATCATCCTGGGTCTCTTGTTGCTAGGATGTATCTTTGGAACTTATTTTGTTTTTCAGCATAAGGAAAAACAGCAAAAATCTGAAAAAATTAGATTTCAAGAGTTTGAGGTTCTTGGATTATCTGAAATTACCACGACTTTGGAAACTTTAGAAGAGCTTTATGTCAGGAAGGATCTCTCTTATGAGGAAAAAAAACTGTTTGCTGAATTACTTATCGATCATCCGAATTATCCTTACAACGGGGAGGTACTAACTACACTGATATCCGAAAGCCCAGATGATCCTGATTTACTAGTCCTTGCTGAATGCCAAAACTTTAAGGAAGGTAATTTTACCAAAGCATTGGGTAAACTTCGCAAATTAGTAGAACTTCATCCAAACAATATAAGTGCAAAATTTGAATTTCATAAGAGAGCTTTCACATTCCTAAGCATAGAGGATCGTATTGTTTCTAAGCAGGCACTGCAGGATTTGGGGAGAAGATCGGACAGATGGGGATATAAATCTCTGCAAGTTCTTTGTTTTTCAATGCCTAAGACTGGTTATCTTAAGGATGATATCCTTGAATCGATTGACAAGCTTCAGTATCACCCTCTCGTTACCTCCATTGATTTCCTTAAAGGGTGCGAGATTAAGTTTAGTTTGCTTGATAACTATGGTGTAGCTCAATTCAATGAAGATGTTGAAAGGGTATTAGGAGATCGGGTAAAGATAGAAGACTATGGTTCTTGGCTAATTCGCTTTAACCAACCCCAAAAAGCTTTATCCACTGTTAGCAAAGAATTGGCTCAGAAGAATACCCAAGCTTTTTTTGTGCGTTTAATGGGATTGCTTCAACTAGGCAAAATGACAGAGGCTAAAACCCTCATCGATCACATAAAAAATACTTTTAGTACTGAAGATTTCTACCTTGCTGGCATTTATTTGGAGCTTGCAATGGGAAAAGATGGAGTAATTCGAAATGCCCTAAAAAACAATAATTTGCATTACTCATCAGGTTCATTTCTAGATCTTGCTAGGTTGGCAATATTGAAAGGCCAAGGGGACGAAGCTTTAGAAGCCTTTAACTCAGCTTGGGCCTTAAAACCTGATGAATTTACCAATGCCCAAGCCAATCAATACCTCCAATTAGTTCTCGCTTCTAAACAAACAAAAAAAGCCTTATCGATCACACAAAGTTTGTACGAGCGATTCCCCTTCAAATTGGGAAATGTAAATAATCTTTGCTATCTATCTTTGATTCAGGGTGTAAATGTTATCTGGGCGAGCGAGAAAATTAGAAAAATAAATTCATTGATTCCCAATAATCCTGCATTTCTTTCCACTTTAGCCCTGGCAAATCTATTATCCGGTAAACCCGAACAAGCTTTAAAAGATATGCAAAAAAGAGGCATTCCTCAGTTGGTTCACAGTGAACGTGCAATATTGGCGGTAATTTTTCATCAGCTTGGAGACAAGGAGAGGGCAGAGAAAATGGCAGCTACCGTGTCTTTTCAAAGACTGCTTCCAGAAGAATTAAAACTACTGCTTGATCATAATCTAGTAGCCACTCAATAAATAGATCTCACTTTACTTTTATCACTTTTTCAAGAACTCTGAAAAGATCAGATTTAGCCTCCTTGGCAGAGTGTGTTCCAGAAATTGAAACGAGTACGACCTGCCGTTTAAAGGATAGTTTCCCCGTTATAAACCGAAGTAGTTTTTGGTGTATAGATGGGTTTTCAAATTCGAACGAAGCAATTCTTGAGTCAACTGTTGCGGAGCACCAAAAAACATGGGTCATGGGATGGGTAACTGATCTCCTCTCAGTAGTATAATGTCTAAATCTAAGATTGTAATTAGGTGTTTTGTAAAGAGTTGGCTCGTATGATTCGGCTAATTTTATTCCCGCAGATGCCATGCAATGATCAGGCGGATGGTTGCGACTACAGAGGCTCGCCGCCGCTGAAGCTTCATGGTAGCCAAAAAAGGTTACTTCAGCAGTTTGATCATTTCCAATCTTAACTTTTTGCTTATGACCATAATCAAATTGTAGAACCTCTTCTACGCCCTTGGATAGAGGCGTAGAATTTCTACTTTGATCGATATACCAATTAAAATTTTTTGGAGGCTCTAGATATAGATAAAACCAAACATAAATTACGACATTAGTAGTAAGAACCGACCCAAGGAAAACTTTTGAAAATTTTGAGGGAATATTGAGTTGCCATCGGCTAACCTGTATAAGTTTTTCTTGATGGTTTGAGGAGTAGTTCCCACTCAAAAACCAGTTAACAAAAAGCAGGGAAAGAAAAGCTCCGAGAATGAAAAAATTTCCAATCCAATCATGCCAATCTAGGTAAGCCTCATTACCAAATTTCAGCGAAACCAATGATAAAGAAAGAGCACGCATGGAATTGAAAAGGAAAGTCAATCCGCATGCAAAAAGAAGACTTATCCCAAAGTAAAAGAAATTGTGTCTGAAGTAGATACTAAAAAAAATGGAAAATGAAATTAGATTTTGCAAAGATCGTATACCACTGCATGCGTTGTTAATAGAGATTTCGTTTTGATCGACTAGAATTAGGCTGCCCATAACCTCTGCTGGATAACCAAGAATCAAAAGAAATTCGCCAGTTATTGATCCAATTAAATTACTCAAAGAGAGTACAATAGAGCTCTCCAATTGAGCAGGCCAAGGTAGGCTGGTGAATAAGTAACAAGCAACAAGAGTAAGCCCTTTGCTTGAAATAAAAGGTAATGAACTCCTTATAATAATAATTGAGCAACCGGAAAGAGCTAGGGTTTCCAGCCACAATGGAAGTCTCCAGAATGGATCAGGTTCAAAGATGATTCTCGAAAGAAAAAATAGGAGTAAAAATGATATAAAAAAAAGGTATTCCAGTTTTACAGATGGAATTTTCCAAGTAGATTTTTGGCGGATTCGAAAACAAAGAATTAGGGCCAAAAATGGAACTGAATATCCGTGAGTATAATAACTTGCTTCATTCCACCATCGAGCAATTCTAAAGAACAAAGAGAACCAGCAAAGAAATAAACATAACCAACACAGAATACTCGGCCAGTCTTTGTTATAGGCCTTTGGGAAAAGCAAAAGGATTGATTTCACGGCTTTACTGCCAATACCTCAGCAAGCATTTCCTGTTCGCAGTCAATTAAAAGATTCTTATTTTCGATCGGTGCCCATTTCATCGCTAATGTGCTCAAATTGTTCCTGAGCAGAACGGTACTGCCAATAATTCTTTGAGTAGGGCAAAGCGGAGGTTGGGCAAGAAGTTGTGATCTGAGAATTTCCTGAGCACTTTCAGGATTTCCAAACCTTAGATAACACAAAGCTAAAGTATATCTAGCAGATTGGCTCATAGGGTACTTTCTCACAGCATCCTCAGCCCATTTTCTGCAATTTTTTAAATCAATTTGGTAAAGAGCTTTGAGAAGACATGTTTGCTGTTCGCCCGAGAAAAGGGTTACCCTATTTGGTAAATATGTTCTTTCAATAATGTTTTTTAATTTCTTAAAATTGCCTATTCTTTGATAGCAGGTAGCAAGTAAGTATTTGATTCCCTGATGAGTAGGGTCCCGAGAATTGATTTCTTCCAAATAGCCAATGAGAAAAGCAGGGTTATCAAAGAAACTGAGAAATTGTCGGAATGATTCAAGTTCGTCAGTACTTGAATGTTTGAGTAGTTTCTGAATATCCTTATTTTTTTCCTCTTTATTGTGTTGGGCAATCAGATATGAAAAGAAATCCTGTTCATTCGGAGTCAATGATGCCCTGCAGGTCAATAAAAGCTCAGAAACCAGATCGGATTTTCCTTTTTGCAGAGCACTACGAATAGTATTTTTGAAAATTTGTTTATTTTCCGAAGCTGGTACTTTTTTAAGCTTCAATAACTCTTGAGTCATTTCGGGTCTGCCAATTCGATTAAGAATCGAGGCTAAATCTTCTTCACTTTCTTCTCGAACCAAAGTTTCAAACTCCTGACCTAAAATAAAAAGGAAACTATTTAAACCAATGTGTTTGTTTCCATAGCTTGCGTGAAGGCAGAGAACTGCATCCAGTAAGCTATGGTTTTTCATTTTCCACATTTTAGAAGCCCATACTTTTCGTTCTTCAGTAGATAAATTTGGGATTTGCAGTAATCGCCGAAGAGCAAGTTTCCCTAAATTGTTTTTTAATTCAGCATTTTTCCTTAGGCTTTCTAGTCCCTGCTCAAAAAGATAAGTCTGATCAGAACTCAAGGAAATATCCCAATAAAAGGTTAAAATCCGCTCGGATTCAGGAAAATCATTTAAATATTCTTGTGCCATCGTAAAGGCTCGGAATGTAGCCCGTTCGTCTTGCTTATATTTTTCAAGTAAACACGAAAAATAGATGGTGTTTTCATCATTGGGAAATGCTTCGGATAAGGTTTTGAGTGCCTGTTTTGCAGAATCGAAGTCCCTAGAATTTATGCAACGCTCTATCCATTCGACCTTGTTGTTCTTGGACGAGTATGGATGTTCGGATAATTTTTTCCCCCATTCCCAAAGTCTGGGATGTTTAAGTTTTTCTGCTGCAGAAACTAATCTTTCCAGAGATTCTATTTTGTCCGGTTTAATGATGTAACAAGTCTGTGCTGTGAGTAAAGCGGTGGAATAATCACCATTTTGAAAGGCCGTTCGAGAGGTTTTCTCGAAGCGGTGAAATTTCAATTCTTTGAGTAAAGGGAAAGAGACCATGACTAATATGGTTCCCAGAATACTGACTAAAATGAAAGAGAATCCAATAATTGCCCAGCGGGGTTT
>JAYQBI010000088.1:0-2333 GCA_038137235.1 Opitutales bacterium
TAAATGGAAAAGTTGTGATCGAGCAAACCGACTTCAACTTGGCTAATGGGCTGGTTGGCCTATGCAAATTCCGGGAACCTGGTGCGGAATTTCGAAATTTCCGTATCGCCGCCCGAATTCCCAGGCACTCCATTTCCAATCAGGCAAGAGTTCGTGCCTACGAACTTTCTGAGTCCCTCATTCTGGAGGAAGCAATTTCGCCGGCCGATCTCCAAAGCCTGGCAGACCTTGGAGGCTCAGTTCACCAGGCATTGATCGACCGGGCGGACGAAATGGAGGCTGCAGGCATCCGCTTACGAGAATCCGCCGAAAAACTCCGGGTATCCCTCATTACCCGTGAACTCTCCGCTCTACTGGACACCAATCAATCCAACAGACAGCAATCATTACTTCGTTCTGCCCTGCTTGTATCAAAGTTGGACAACCCACATTTTCACCTCGAACATTACCTGGAACGGGTCGATCGTTTGGCTGAGCGAATCACCAATCATTTTCCCCCTAATGCAAGCAACAAGGAAAAGGTCACCTTAGTAATCGAGCACCTCTTCAAGCGCCTGGGCTATCATGGCAGCACGCTTGATTTCCATCACCGTTCCAACAGCTACATCAATGAAGTCATTGAGGACAGGGAAGGCCTTCCCATCACTCTATGTGTTCTGCTCATGGAAATTGGTAAGCGAGTCGATTTGCCAATTTCCGGACTTGCCACACCCGGGCATTTTCTCGCCCTTTATCAAGAACCTGACCAGGGACTGGAAAATTCTGTTATTATTGATGCATTTGGAGGCCGGGCAATTTCTGCAGAACAGGCAAATGAACTGACGGCCACGGAATTATCTGAAGTTGATTTTTCTCCTGCCTCTGAAGCAGAGATCATTTCGCGCATTTTACGGAACCTGCTTCGTTCCGCTGAGTGGGATCGAGACTCCGAGGCCTCATTGCGCTACCTTAATGCACTGGTTGCGATAAATCCGGAAGACAGGTATGACCGTACACTCCGGGCAATGACCAATTACGGTCTTGGCCGCTTTGAAGAAGCACTGGATGATATCACCATCTTGATTGGCTCAAACCGCGATGATCCCAATAACGCTCCTTTGATTGAGATTGAGCGACGGCTACTCAAACCTCACCACAATCGACAGCCCTAAGGGAGAATCTGCTAGCCTTAGGCAAGAGCCTGACCCCAGCCAAGGTTTCGTAACGCTTCACGCACATCCTCTAGGTCCTCATCCTCCATCGCCATTTGTTTATATCGCTCATCCCGTTTCACTGCCTCCTTCAGAAAATCCAGGCACTCACCATGACTTCCAAGTTTGCAGGCATAGCATGCAAGATTGAACCGGATCATTGCATTTTCGTAATGATGCACCAATCCATCGAGGAGAATCTCCCTTGCCTTTTCGATATTGTCACACCTACGGGTTGCATAGGCATCTGCGACCCACCATTCCACATCGGTGGGAAATTCCATTCTTAGTGAATGGGCAATTTTTTTCATTTTCAGCCAGTCTTTGCGCAACTGAAAAATCTCAACAAGCATGGAACGGCGGTTCTTACTCCATGGCATTTCATCGGGCAGAAAATTTAATTCATTCTCTGCCTGCTCCAACATCTCGAGTTTTAAATAACCAATTGCCCGCGACCAGTGCACCTTAGGCAGTAGTACAGAATCTTGATTTTCGGAACCCTGACCGCTCATGGTCCAATCTCTGGATTTGAATTCTCCAGACTCTGATTATCCCGTCTCCACTTGGTGGCCAGAAAGCTACCAATTAAACAGTGCAGTATTGCACTTAACGCACAAGGTGCAGGAGTCATAGGCATATTGGCAAAGTGCTTGGTCGCCAGTGCCATACCCAATCCTGAGTTTTGCATCCCCACCTCAATGGATAGTGTCTGCCTGTCCAATTTATCCCGTCTCAGTAAGTACGCTCCTAAATAACCACCCACAAAACCCCCTAGATGCAAGAGTCCCGTGGCACCAAGAAGTATCCAGCCATGAGCAAGGATTAATTCATGCTTTGCAGAAAGAACGAATCCAACAATCAATAAAATAAAAATAACCGAAATCACCGGAGAAACAGCTGCGACTTTTCTTGCAGAACTTGGAAAAAATTGATTCCAACCCACCCCAATTGCAAGGGGCAATAGTACAATAACCAAGATGCTCTTCAGTAATGCCCAAGGGTCAATCGGTAGGTAGTGCCCGGCATGCCAATAAGTCAGCCAGGGAGTAAGCAAAACCGCCGCAAGGGTTGAGCAAAGGGTAATACTTACCGATAATGCCACCCTCGCTTTTGCCAGAAAGACCACTACATTCGATGCCGTAC
>JAYQBI010000088.1:2433-5337 GCA_038137235.1 Opitutales bacterium
ACCGATAATGCCACCCTCGCTTTTGCCAGAAAGACCACTACATTCGATGCCGTACCTCCTGGACAACAGGCAACCAGAATTAATCCAACCGCCATTTCAGCCGGAAGTTCTAAAGCCCATGCAAGCAAGGCACTCCAAGCTGGCATGATTAAAAATTGTAACCCTACACCCAAAGCAATCACCCGGGGTGCACGCCAAACCCTCAGAAAGTCATCAGGGCTTAAGGTCATTCCCATGCCCAGCATAATGAATCCAAGCCCCCACCCGATTGCATCTGATCCATACCAAAGAAAAAAAGGTGGGTGATAAAGTGCGATTACTGCACATAAACAGGACCAAATGGGAAAACCCCGAGTGATCAAAACAGAGATTTTTTCAATCAGCATGTGATTGCCAATGACTGGGTTTAACTTAGCTCACTCAACGGGTAAGCTCCCAAAATTCAATTTCTCCCCATTGATGCCCCCACCCCTGATACTTTGGAGTCAGGCGAAAGTACCTTGCCCGTACTGATTGCAAATCCATCTCCACCCATGCCCCGCGTTCGCGAACCGATATAATTTCGCCGTACTCGTTAAATGGCAGATACTTTTCACCGTTCAGGCTTACTTCCACCAGAATACTTTTTAATTCATCAGCTCGGGCAAATGCCTGAAAATAAATTCGGATCGCACCAATTTTTTTCTCGGTTCCGCAGTCAAAGGTAAGAGTTGGGTTTTTTTGATACCAAGCTGTCCAACTTGAACGCCAACCATCCTTTGGCAATTTACCGTCAAACAACCGGTTGATTCCATATCGTGCCGCGTCCATGGTTGGAGGAATGGAACTTTCAAATTTTTTAATTTCGCACAACTTTAAGGATCGGGTAGCCGCAGGCGGGGGCGAGGATTGACTGTAGGCGTTAATCGGAGCAGTCAGTAAGAGCAAAACGGTCAGAATAAAATATTGGAAAAACACGGAAACCATCGGCTTTTTTTCTTACGCCAAAGGCAGGTAAGGCAAGCGTTATAAATATTTATTGAGCACAAAAAGTGTAGTTTCCCTTTACCCTAAAGAAAGTACTGTAGCCATTACTCAAGTATTATTGGATCAAATACAAGACTTGCTCATTGACCCCTGCAAGACCTTGTTAATTGCTTGTCCGAAAATACAAATCAAGTACTCTTATCATCAAATGCGTTCCCTTTCATGGATATTGTTACTCTTTTTCACAATGGGTTCACTTTCCGTTTCACACGGTCAGATTCATCCCAAGGAAGCCTTTGGCAGAAAAATATTTGATAGCTTTCGCAACAATCAATTCAGCGAATTTTACCACCGTTCAATTTTTTCACTGGAGGAGTCAGAGTTCCGGGAATTTCTTTATGGTATCAACAACCTAAATTTACGAAACGACCTTCATTCTTCCTACACTCAGGATTTTCCACTCAATGCAAAAACTCCCGCCGAACGCTGGAAAGTTGTATTTGCTCATACCTGGCGTCAACAATGGAATCATATTGCAAGTTACACCCCAAAAATTGTCCAGAAAGATGCCTTTGACCCGATTCTACGAAGTGCTAATGAATTCGGAATTCAATGGGAAACTGTCCGCTTGATTGGGATTGAGGTTCTGCTCCCAGTTTCCTGGGAATACGGAAGATTCGAAGTAAAACGAGACCCTCTCCCCGATCAAAACTCATCCAATCCGCGCACCCTTCACCTTGACCGCAAGCTAACCTATCGGCTTGAACTGGCCCCCAACACTCATGGTAATGCTTTAATGATCGGTTACTCCCCGGAGGATTCAGAACAATTATACAATAGTGGAATTGTGGGAAATGGCTCGGGACAAGGCGATCTGCTGGTCCGGTTATCCGCCCAGTATCCTGAAAAACTTTATTATTTTTGTCCCGATGAACCAGGTGCTGGTGGCCCCATTGAAGTTCATGATTTTGACTCCACTGAAAAACCAAACCAACGAACAGATATTTTGCTTACCTTTACCTTTGGGCAGCCCGAAAAAGCTTATCAGATTATAATCCGTGATGTCATGAGTACTCCCCGTGGTGAAGTATTTTGCGAGCGGCCAGAATGGCGGGGGGAAGTTCACCTTCCCCGAGGTTTGAGCTTAAGCAAATAGCTTTTGTTTGTGGCTTTACTTTCGGAGAATCTCAATGAGGTCTCCATTTTTATATCTTACCGCACGAAGTAATTTTCCCTCTTCGTCCCACGAGCGCATCAATCCATTTGCCTTGTCATTGAACCACTGCCCCTCCTCCTTCAACTTTCCGTTGGGGTGCCAAAATCTTTCCATCCCATCTTTTTGACCTTCCAAAAAGTGAGCCTCGGCACGGGGCTTCCCATTTTCAAAGTTCTCTGAAGCAATGCCAGTAAAGGGAATTCTTTCGACATCGTAGTGCCACAGACCGGTTCTTTTATCCCTCACCAAGGATGCACCATCCACCGTTCTCATCTTCAGGGTCAGGCGAATGTTTTCCCATTTTGCAACTTCCAGATCTGCTTCCAGTTCGCGTATTCTTTCCCTTCTTGTAAGCGCGGATTCACCAGGAGCATTTTCAACAATTGGAGTGGCCTCCTCTTCACAACTGCCAAGAAGAAAAGCTAAAGCCACAAGAAGCGAAGGTTTCCAAACCATGGAAAATTTATTTATCCTCAATCATTTATATCCGCAAGCAGGTAAAATAAGGATCTATTTCTAGACCATAAGGAACTATTTACTTTAAATTCATTCCATCTAGCGATTTAGGTGTAGTACTCTTTAGACCTTTTTTTCTTTTTACAAATACAAGGTACGCCCCCAGGAGCCAGAAAGTGCCAAACAATGCAAAAAATCCCCATGCAAATATAGCATCCCCATCACCGTGATAGAAAAACATTCCTACCAGGGTAAAACATAAAATT
>JAYQBI010000088.1:5460-5694 GCA_038137235.1 Opitutales bacterium
CCAGACCTCACATTTTCAATAAAGTTTACTCTCCCAATCTGATCAGCCGCAGGAATGCCTGTGCCAAAGTTTGGATAACGCCCATCCACACCACCCTTGAGGCTATTTAGCCTAACCAAAGCGGTGGCGGGGAAAGTTACATTCTTTAACCTCATGGTAGTCGCCTCCATTACAATTCGGGAGATGTCTTGATTGAAAGACAATCCGTCGACATACAAGTCTCTCCTCGCCTTA
>JAYQBI010000089.1:0-5297 GCA_038137235.1 Opitutales bacterium
TTCCTAACTTATCTCCTTTGAGCAAATCAGACAGGGTGGAATTGTCCGCATCAAATGCGTCCCGGGTAAAGAAGACCTCATGGGTGAGATCGAGCCGGACATTCCGACGGATGGAGGAGTAAGTATTGGGCATAACTGAAGATTTAGTCTAGATCCCCCTTAAGTCGCCGCAAACTTCTTTTGCAGAATATGTGCAAATACTCCAAGGAGGATGCAGGGCCCAACCAACAAGGGAGCATGAAAGGAAAGAGCGGTTGCATCCATCGCACAGATGCCGGCGAGTAACCGGGAAACACCTTTTCCTACCGATCCTTCTTTTTTCTCCCGCATTTGAAGAATGGCGAAAAAAGCAACTCCCCCCGCAAGCATTCCGACTAAGTTAACAAGAAATACACGGATGGGATCGAGGTTATTCCATAGGACCAAATAACCCAGGGAAATGAGGGGAACAATGAATAAGAGAGCAATGGGAATTCGTTGGAAGATAGTGTCATTTTCCTCCTCTTTTTCTGGCGACTTTCCTTCATTCCTTGCATACCAGCTGATGCCAACCACATAGATACCCACGGCCACAGCCCATAGATACAGCAGAGGTGCAGGGCTCATGCCGGATGCGGCGGTTGCTGCAGTAATCCAAAGCAAGGTACGGCAGCTGCCCATTAATAAAATTCCTCCTGCTGTTTTCTTATGAATCCAGTTGTAGGCTAAGATAAAAAGGAAGAGGCTGACTGTCCATTTCCATGAACATCCAGCCCCTCCGATCATGGCAAAGCTTCCGAGTACCATCTGTGAAATTCCGATGACCCAAGCTTGATTAAGGGATATTAATCCTGAGGGAATGGGGCGTTCCGGGCGGTGTTTTTCATCAAATTTGTAGTCTGAAGCATCATTGATGAAACAGCCACCGGCATAAAGGAGACTCCCACCAATGAGTAACCAGCAAAGTACGCCAAAATCAAAAAAGCTCATCTCTGTCCATTCTGGCATCCAGCGGAGTGATGGACCTGCACCGGCATTAATGGCCCATGCAGCAATTACATTAGTCCATACCGTCGGTAGGTTGGCCCCGCGTGACAGTCCCATCCATCCAGAAAAAGTGAGCTTCATTTTCCAAGCCCCCTGGAATGGAGGGCATCAAGAGTCCAATGATATTCATTGGTCACCTGTTCCACCACATCCAATGATCGTAAATTTTCTGGTAAAACCTCCCATGTGTAAGTCTCCATCTCCAAATGTTTGCAGGCTTGTGGATTTTCGGCGAGCCAATCCAAAGTTTCGTTTACATGATCACTTGTATTGCTGAGTCGATTGCCGGGAGGCGAGTGAAGGGGGACATGATAATGTATCCTCCATTCATCTGACTCGATTGACTGATTAAGAGCGAGGTCAAGGTCCTTGCAGCGGTTCACTACCTTACCATTCCTCGCTGCGATCACCTGGTGGAGGTACACTTCTTCCACATAATGTTTAAGTTCCTGTAAGTTTTCTTTGCACGGGGTGGTTTTCAGTGCAGAACTGATGTGCAGCTTACTTAGCCGGATACCTGCATCCTGCAGTGCATTTAATCCAGTCCGTGCATCTTCAAATTCAATGGCGAGGTGGCAACAATCATAATTTACACCAATTCGCCTGCGTACCAATTCAGGATCCCGGGCCCGGTCGAATAATTCATTAAAAAAGCTGAGGGTCTCAGGGGTATTTTCGAACCACCCCAAGGGCTCTGGTTCCAAGCCCAAGTGCAGGTCAAGTTGATGTTCGACCGAAAGCATCTCGATTGTTTCTGCACAAGTCAGGAGGTGCTTGTACGCAGATTCGGGTAAGTGATCAGGATGAAATTCTTTGAACGAAGCGGGGAGGGTACTTACACTTCCTTCACTAAAGGGGGGAAGCAAAGCGGATAAAATCTCAAAAAGAGAGATCGTGTAAGAAAGTCGCTCCGGTTCAGTCCAATCAGGTCGGTAAACATCTTCTTTGACAGGTTGACCGTGAAAATTTCCGTAGGGGAAGCCATTGATGGTAAAAACATATGCATTTTGTTCATCCAACCATTGCTTGAAATTTTTTAGTACAACTGGCTGGGCAAGTTCACTTGTTGCATCCGCACCAAGTCGAAGGCCAATGGCGAATGCATCTTCCGGGCAGATATTGGTTCTTACCTGCATTACATGGTTTACCAGGGAGGAAAAGGTTTCAGTCCAGTTATTGCCCCGGTGAACATTGGTACAATAGGCAAGGTGATGTCCCTGAGATAATTTCATTTCCGGGTGGTTTCCTGCATAGCGATCGAAAAATGGATGTATCTAACCTCTCCGTGAATGACAAGGATACTCGGATTTCCAAAAGAAAAGCGGGAGACCCAGCCCAGGTCTCCCGCTACTTTGTGTTTCACCTAGTAAATCTAGGATTTTGCCCTATGTGAGGATAGTTTGCATAAGGTATGCCAATTTTCAAATTACCAAGGAAATGATCGAAAATAACCAATTATTGGACCTACCACCTCCAAGTGGTTGATTTTTGTACATCAATAGACAAAATAAAATATTACCAACGCTTAAAGTTGTAAAAATAGCATCCTATGAATACTGAACCTATCTGGAAATCCTGGTTTGCCCGTCATGGTGCAAAACTTCTTCTCTTTGCTCGTCAGCAGTCAAGAAGGCCGGATGAAGCCGAGGATTTACTTCAGGAAGCATTTGTTCGTATCTGGAGATTGTACGGACACACGGGTGAGGTTGCACCTGGTTTGGTCTATCGTGCTATACGAAGGCTCGCCATTGACTGGGCACGCAGTATCGATCGGCGTCAGGCACGGGAAAACCGTGTTGCGTTGGAATCTCCGCTTGCACTTTCCTTCGAACGCACCCTCGAGCAGGATGAGCGCAAACAGGCTCTCCTTCGTGCGGTTGAGCGACTGCCCGACCAGCAGAAAGAGGTGGTCATCCTTAAAATCTGGGGTGAGCTGACTTTCGATGAAATTGCACGAACGCTTGACGAATCATTAAACACCGTGGCATCCCGGTACCGATACGCTCTTCAAAAGCTCAAGAATATAGTCCCTGAGGAAATGGAAGGGAAGAAAGAAGGACTTTCTCGGTAAAAAATGAATGAGTTTGAAAAACTTGAAGCTGAACTAAGGGAACTTGTTCCTGATCCTCCGGGCGATGAGTTTACCTCCCGCCTCGAAAATGCACTGGGCGATGCCGGAAATGTTGCGATGCGGTGTATGCCAAACCAAGAGGAAAGAAAGGATAATTTTGTTCATGCTAGGCAGCCTGATTCATTGATTCGTTATCCCCGCCTTCTTGCGTTTTCAGGACTTGCCGGGCTTGGCTTAGCTGCGGTCTGGGCAGTAATTTTTTATTTGTCCTCATCAATTGCACCAGAAGGAAAAACTGAAGAAAACCCTGTTGATATTCCAGTGTTTGCTCAATCGAATGTTCCGGATTCATTGCTGGTTGTGGAGGAAGACCCAGACAGCCCGCTTCATGGGTTGTCACTTGATCAACTGGAGGATGTTTCGGCGATGCCCGTTAGTGGTTGGTTGGATCCTCAGACTAATGAGCGTTTTCTTCGGGTGGTGGACGAAGGCATTTTTGAACGCCCCAGCGGCCTGCCTGCACGGCGGGTTCGGCAATATTTTATGGATGAGACTCTTTGGAGTCATCCTGCATCTGATACCCGGATACTTTCCACCACTCCCCGGGAAGAGGTCCTCATTATCGAGCTGGATACATACTAATTATTCATGAGAAAATTTGTCCTGCTAGGATGGGTTGCATGTTGTTCACTGGCCTGGGCTCAGCAGGATATGGATTTTGCCTACCTTGGGGTGCATACTTCCCGTTTGGATAATGGATTAAGCCATCAACTTGGTCTTCCCTTGGGTGCTCATCTGAAGGTTGAGCGTGTTGCAACTGGTAGCCCGGCGGAGGATGCTGGAATTAAACTCTTTGATATTTTAGTAAAATTGGATGACCAACTATTAATTAATCCAGAACAACTGAAGACTCTTGTGCGGATGCGCAATCCCGGAGAATGCATCACTTTATCAATTTTGCGGCAATCCAAGCCACTTTCTGTTCTGGTTGAGCTCACAGAGGCTCCCGAGGAAGTGCGTGACTCAGTTAATCGAGACTGGATGGATGAGCGTGTTCCTTTCAACAACGATCAATTCTTTGGTCCGAATGGTCGCTTTCGAGATTTTTTCCGTCGTCATTCATTTGACTTTCCAGACCTGAAAAATTTCCATCATCCATTCTTCTCAAATCCGCAATTGGATGATCCCTCCGTTTCTCCTTCTCCAATGCCCGGATCATCGGATGATCCGCTCCACGCTGGAGATGCGGATGTTCAGAGTTATTCCTATTCTTCCTCCACTCAGCAAATTACTGTAAATGATGAATTTGGCAGTTTGCAATGGACGGAGAAGGACGGTCTCAGGTTCCTCAGGGCAACCGATTTGAAAGGGCGGGTTCTCTATGAAGGGCCCATATCATCCCAAGATGATCTGGGTGAGCTTCCTGTAGACGTGCGGGATAGGTTGAGAACCTTGCAGCGATCCGGTCAAATTCCTGCAGATAGGGAGTAGTTTTCAAACTAGACCCAATCTAGTGCTATCCTAATTATAGGACTCACAAACTGCCCCAACTAAACTGATTATGAAATTATTCTTCAGCTTTCTTTTGAGTATCTGCATTGCAGGCTCTGTATTCGCGCAAATGTCTGGCTATGGATCCAGTCATATTGATGGTGTCGAGCTTGGCGCCAATCATACCACCGGTGCTCACGGCATTGCCCTTGGTAACGCGGTAAAAATGCGCGGATACCTCAGCACGATCGTGCACCGGGGATATGCACACTCTGGTGTTAATGTTGACAAGAACGGTTACGATGGAACTTCCATTACTGCAGACACGGACTTTCTAATCGATTTTTCACCCGTTACCGCTGAAATTCACCTCGCTTTGGGGGATGGTCATTTGAATCCTAAAACTGAAGAAATCCTTGAACAAGCTTTTGGAAGGTACAGTTTTAGTAACGACCTTCACCTCACATTCGGACGACAAGTATCTGTGCTCGGTTTTGATTCGGACGAATTAACCAACAGGTATGCCATCACTAGGGCTTATGAATATGCCAAAGATTCTTCAGGTGATAACCTGTTTGGCAAAAATTATGTTGATGGTATTAGACTTAACTACAACAACGGAGGCTTCGGCTTTGTCTTTGGTCTTTATGACACTTATTTCTATCCCTCCAACAACGAAGACAATGGTAAGAATTCTGAACTCAACGAT
>JAYQBI010000089.1:5307-5594 GCA_038137235.1 Opitutales bacterium
TTTGAGGCACGGCTCGGATTTGCTACTGAAGAGGTTAAATACGAAAAAACCGGTGCTAATGCGGGTGCAAGCTTAGAATCCGATATCGATCATCAATTCAACCTAGCGTTAATTTGGAATCCAGGTCCTTTAACCTTGGCATGGGAGCTGGATACCTATCATCGATCCAATGATCTAAATGGTTGGAATACCATGTTGCTTGCCAATTACGCTTTTACTGATTTTCTTTCGTGTACATTTCGTTATTACCACATTGATTTTGAAAAGGACAGGACGGACATTTACAC
>JAYQBI010000090.1:0-5283 GCA_038137235.1 Opitutales bacterium
TTAATTGATTCCGCATCCTCTGATTCATCCGCCACGCGGGATACGCCAATTCTTTCTTTTTTACCAACATAGAACGGAACGAATTGATCATCCCCCCGCTCAAATAGTTCCACAATCCGGGAGCGTTCGTCGTAGACCCACTTAAACCGGACAGGGTCAGTGGGAGTACGATTCTTTATTTCATCAAGAATTGACTGATCATACCCCCCGCCATTGCTGGGGTATCCGCCTACCCAGGGAAGATAAAAACGCCATGGGATTCCCTCATGGAGGTTTTGTGCATCCACCCATCGATCACTCGTTCCCAAAATATATCCCTTGAAAATTCCTCCACTTTGTCCTGGGGGAGTAACCTGAACCCTACCTATCCGAAGATGATTTTCCCAGAACCACTCAAGCCTTACCCGGTTACCAACTACCAGTTTGGCAATAATTCTTAAATCGTTTTGGTCGAATCCTCCCCCACTACTGGGACCACCACCCTTCCATTTGGCAAGGTACCGGTGGGTATAACCATCATCGCTTTTTACATCAATCCATGCCTCCCCTTTCGCATCTAAAATACCCGTTACAATCCCAGACTTTATAATCGGCTCATTTCGATTCAGCATTTCAGCATCAAGACATAGAAACGAACCGAAAAAGAGGATGACTTTTATGATCAATGGTTGATGCATCAGGAACTAACTCTGTATATCAAACATTGGAGAGAAAATGGCAAGAATCAGCAAAAAACTTTGAGATGGTTTCTACTTTTCATCGCGGACAGTAGATAAATTATCCAAAAAACGCACCAATTCGATTGCCGTTTTTTTTCCAATTCCCTCCACCTTTTCAAAGTCCTCCACCTGAGCTTTTTTTAATTTTGCAATCGATCCAAAATGGGAAAGCAAGGCAGATCTTTTTTTTTCTCCAAGTCCCCGAAAATCCTCAAGCACCGATTCACGAATTTTTTTACTTCGAAGATCGGCGTTGTAGCGGTTGGCAAACCGGTGGGCTTCGTCACGCACTACCTGTAAAAATCTGCGGGCAGGATGGCGCCCATCCAATTGCAAGTCCGGCCGGTCATCACCAAAGACGATGGTTTCCTCGCGCTTGGCAAGGCCGATTAATTCGGGGTGGCCAATTTTCAAATCTTCAAAAGCCGCAAGAGCGGCACTTACCTGCCCATGTCCTCCATCAATGACAACGAGATCAGGAAAAGCTCTGCCTTCATCAAAAAGCCGGCCATAACGGCGTCCAACCACTTCATGCATGGCCCGAAAATCGTCATTTCCATCAAAGGTCCGGATCTTGAATTTCCGATACCCTCTCTTGTCCGCCTTTCCGTTGACAAACCGAACCATCGAGGCCACCACGAATGTTCCAGAAACATGGGAAACATCAAAGCATTCAACCACCCTTACTTGCTCTTTAGTGCCCAGAATTTGAGCAAGCGAAGGCAGGCTATCCTCTTTGGTAGCTTGAAGATCTGGAACATGTCTTTCGAACTTTCTGGTTTTTCGAATGGTCTTGGCCAGGGCATCACAAATATCGCGCAACCTTGCGGCTTCCTCAAAATCGAGGGCTTCGGCACGCCGGTTCATTTCTTCACGCAATTCCTTTAGCCAGCCATGTGCTTTACCCTCTAGAAATGCACACGCATTTTCCACCCTCTCTCGGTACTCATCCAGGCTGGTTTCATTTTGCCCAGAAAAAATTTCCGCCCGGGCATCATCATACAAACGAATCCTTCCGTCCGCCAATCTGGTGGGTTTGCCATCTGATAGCAAAATTCCAAATTTTTTTCTCATTTCCGCAAGGGTTGACCGCAACAGACCAGCCTGTGCAAAGGGTCCATAATAACGCGACCCATCCTCCAAGCGGTTTCTACGCAAACGAAAACGCGGGATATCGTTTTGCCAGTCCACCTGAACCATGAGAAACTGTTTATCATCAGTAAAATCGGTATTGTACCTCGGTTTGTACTCCTTGATTAAACGCCCCTCCAATAACAGTGCCTCGGCTTCGTTTTTTGTTTGATGTATGGCAATCTCGTGAACCATTTGGACCATAGCAGCAATTTTAGGTTGTGCGTAAATGAAACGGCGGGAACCCTGAAAATAACTCGACACTCTGCGTTTGAGGTTCTTTGCCTTGCCCACATAAATCACCTGACCAAGCCGGTCTTTCATCAGATAGACTCCACTGGTCTGTGGAATTGAACGAATGAACTTCGCTAATTCAGGTCGATTCTTTTGCATTGGCAATTTTTTTACTTTCCGGATACTTTACAAACCGTAATTCACTTCAAGATTTTCTCCAACCTTTTCCGATTTTTGTAAATTCATGAGCAATACACCAAGAGTAGAAACCATTACCTTGGGAGATGAACTGCTCTTGGGTATCCGGGAAAATGATCACCTCACTTATTTGGGAGTTGAATTGGCTCATCATGGGATCGAACCTGCCGCAAATTTGGTTGTGCGGGATCACCCGGATGATATCCGTTCCTTTTTTGCCTCTTCCTGGGAGCGGTCCGACCTTGTTATAACCACGGGTGGACTCGGCCCCACCACTGATGATATGACAAGGGAAGCCATCGCCGAGGCACTGGAAGAATCATTGGTTTATGACCCGCAAATTGAGCAGGCAATACGCGAACGCTTTCAACAATTGGGCAAAGAAATGCCTGAAATTAATTTACGCCAGTGCCAAAGATTTGAGAATGCCACCGTGCTTTCCAATCCCTACGGAACTGCCCCCGGATTGTTTTTGGAAAAAGACGGAAAAATTTTGGTTATGCTTCCAGGCCCTGCCCGTGAGATGCATCCGATGTTTCAAAATCTTGTAATTCCTCGGCTGCAAAAAGCCGGATTATTTCCGGAAATTGACTGTTATCTTCAGCTTAGAACTGCCGGGATTGGTGAGTCCGCCCTCGCTGCGCTGGTTGAGCCAATGCTGAAGGATATACCCTCACTTGTTGTTGGATATTGTGCCAGGGCGGGCATGGTAGACTTGCGTCTAAGTTCCCTAGACTCTGATGTCCTGGACAATGAAGGGCTCAAAAAACTTGGCGATCAATGCCGGGAAGCGATCGGAGAAGATTTCGTTTGCTTTGGTGATCTTTCCTTGGCCGAGGTGATTTTCAGGGAGCTTCGTACCCTTAATCAAACCCTAGCGGTTGCTGAATCCTGCACGGGGGGATTACTTTCTTCCAGCTTCACCGAAATTCCTGGAATTTCAAAAGTTTTTCATGGCGGTGCGGTTTGCTACCACAATGATGCGAAGGTTCAATTGCTTGAAGTCCCGGAAGTGATGCTTGAACAGCATGGTGCGGTAAGCGAAGAAGTTGCCATTGCCATGGCCACTGGTGCCTGCGAACGGTTTGGGGCAGATTATGGGCTTAGTGCCACAGGATTTGCCGGCCCCGAGGGTGGGACTCAGGTTCTGCCTGTGGGGTCCATCTATTTAGGCTATGCTTCCCCGCTTGGGGTATGGGCAAAGAAAATTTCTCTGCGTGGGGATCGTGCATCAAACCGTCGCCGAGCCGCAACCGCTGCACTTGACTGGATGCGCAGAAAGTTACGTAAATATAAACTGGACGAGGTATTTGCCGCCGCAGATGCGGGAAATATCGAACTGTAAATTGCATTTCCAAGGTTCAGGCCTGAGTCTTTCGACCAATTTCTCTTCCTTGTGAGCTTATCAAGCCTTTATTGTGTCATCGGTGATGATGATTTCATGGTCCGGCAGAAAGCCCAGGAAATTTTTGATCAATTGTTCCCCGAATTCCCTGATGAATTATCCCGTGAAGTCATTGATGGAAGAGCTGACCGGGTGGAGGACGCTGAGCGAATATTAAAGGAGGCAAAATTGGCTGCTGGCACCGTTTCCTTATTTGGCGGGGGAAAACTCGTTTGGTTAAATGAAGTAAATTTCTTGAATATGGGAAAAACGGGTGGTGCCCAGGGATGCAAAAATGCACTGGAAGAAGCGAAATCATTTCTTGAAAATTCAGGTGATTCAAAAGTGATTATTTCTGCATGTCCGGTACATCGCTCCCATTCTTTTATTAAATGGATACAAAAAGCCGGAGTTTTTACAGATGTCGCAAAGAATGAAAAACAGGATTTTGCTTTTCGTCGATTGGTGGAGGAAACTGCTGATGAATTAAAGGTTTCCATAGAGCCTGGTGCGGTCGAATGTCTGGCAGCCAAAATTGGCAGTCATCCGAGGCTGGGGGTTGAGGAAATCAAAAAACTCTCCTGTTTTCTTGGTGATGGGGGCAACACGATAACTGAGGATATGGTCATGGATATGGTTCCCGAATTCGGGGAAGGGGATTTCTTTGAGGCATCCGAAGCCTTTTTTTCGGGGGATTTAGAATGGGCATTAGACGCAGTTGACCGGTACTTCTTTCAGGGCAAGGACGCACGGCCCTTGCTTTCTACACTTCAAAACCGTAATCGTTTGCTCATTCAACTCCGGGTATTGATTGACGGTGGGGAAT
Source organism: Opitutales bacterium (assembly GCA_038137235.1). Taxonomy (GTDB): domain Bacteria; phylum Verrucomicrobiota; class Verrucomicrobiia; order Opitutales; family Seribacteraceae; genus Chordibacter. Next base: position 4,493 of record JAYQBI010000090.1, read on the forward strand.
TGGGCGTGAATGATCGTTTAAGCAAAAGTACACTCGAAGGATTGAGTCGTAAGTATGCCCATCACTTTGGAGATGAGGATGAAAAATCCACCCTTAATCTTTTTTCTCAAAATCCATGGTTTCTCGGCCGGTTACTCTCCTTGGTAAGTAAATTTTCTGCCCGTCGATTGATCGATCTTCAGTCATTTCTTATTCAAGCCTTTGAGGATGTGCTTGCACAGCCCAAGGAGTCGCATCCTCAAATTTTTAAAAATCTCGCATTGAGCTCTCATTCTAGTAAGTAAACCTAAGTTCTTAAATTTTTCTGCAAAATTTTCACTCTCATTTTAATTCATGAAATTATTGGCCAAATTATCCTTATTCATTTTTTTCTTCAGCTCGCTTGTTCATGCTCAAGATGATTCGGTGAATCAAAAGCTGGATTTAATCCTGAAAAAGCTCGATGGACTTGAAACACGCGTTTCTTCCTTGGAGCAATCAAACCAATCGGTAAAATCTGAAATTCAACAGGTTGAGAAGAAAATCGAAAATCAGAAAGTGAATGAGAAAATCACACTTCCTTCTGAACCCGAAGAAAAAAGCTCCTTTTTATCAAACCTTCGCAAGCAGTTAAAAAGTGAGGAAGATAAAGCATCGGGTCCATGGGCATTAAAAAGCAGTTGGTCAAAAATTCGAAAGAACCTTACCCGGTATCAAGTTCGTATGATTTTAGGCAATCCACATGAAGTAAAGACTTCTCTCGATCCAAGAATCGAACAGGTATATTCATATAGTGGTTATTTGGACGCTGA
>JAYQBI010000091.1:0-5258 GCA_038137235.1 Opitutales bacterium
GGAATATTTGGCTTCCGCCTAATTAGGCTGCTCCGTCACCCAAAAAGAAATCATTCCCTTTGTCATCGGTGATGATAAAGGCAGGAAAATTCTCCACCTCAATTTTACGGATTGCTTCCATTCCCAGGTCCTCATACTCAAGCAACTCCACACTTTTGATGCAGTTTTGAGCCAAACGGGCGGCTGAACCACCGATGCTTCCGAGGTAGAACCCTCCATGCTTTTTACATGCCTGTACCACCATCTTGGATCGGTTTCCTTTTGCCAGCATCACCATGGATCCCCCAGCTTCCTGAAATTTGTTCACAAATGCGTCCATTCGTCCGGCAGTAGTTGGTCCAAAAGATCCGGATGCATACCCCTGCGGAGTTTTCGCCGGGCCGGCATAGTATACCGGGTATTCCTTGAAATATTCTGGTAATCCATCCCCGGCATTTAATCGTTCGCGTAACCTACTATGAGCCAGATCACGAGCCACAATTAAAGGACCGTTCAGGGAAAGACGGGTACGAACCGGATATTTTGATAATTCCTCGAGCACTTTAGTCATGCCAAGATTTAAATCAATCCGGACCACCTCTTCATCCGATTCATTATTCTCTTCATAAGCGGGAAGAAAACGGGACGGGTTGGTTTCAAGTTGTTCGAGAAATACCCCATCCTTGGTTATTTTTCCTAGAGCCTGGCGGTCAGCCGAGCAACTCACCCCAATACCAATCGGCAAACTAGCTCCATGCCTTGGCAAACGAATTACCCGTACATCCAGGCAAAAATACTTGCCACCAAATTGAGCACCAATTCCACGCTTCTGAGTAAGTTCGAGGATTTTTTGCTCCATTTCTGGGCACCTGATTGCATGACCCCGGGGATCACCGGAAGTTGGTAAATCATCAAGGTATCGTGCACTTGCAAGTTTGACGGTTTTTAAATTGGCTTCCGCAGAAGTTCCACCGATTACAACCGCCAAATGATATGGTGGACAGGCTGCCGTGCCCAAAGCGGCAATTCGTTCGTCGAGATACTCCAGTAGTAATTCCTCTTTCAAAAGGGATGGAGTGCCCTGATGCAAAAAGGTCTTATTGGCGGAGCCACCGCCCTTTGCCATAAACAGGAAATGATATTCCTCCCCATCCGTATGCAAAATATCAATTTGAGCAGGAAGATTAGAACGGGTGTTTTTTTCCTCAAACATTGCCAGGGGCGCAAGTTGGGAAAAACGCAGGTTATCCGTAGCATAGGTCTTTTCAATACCCCGGGATAATGCATCTTCATCAGCCCCTGAAGTCCAAACCCCTCTTCCTTTCTTAGCCAGTATAATTGCGGTTCCAGTATCCTGGCACATTGGTAAAATTCCCTCGGCTGCTATCTGTGAATTACGTAAAAGATCAAGGGCTACAAAGCGGTCATTGGAAGAGGCATCCGGGTCGTCCAAAATTTTTCTCAACTGTTCGAGATGTCCAGGGCGGAGGAAATGGGAAATATCGTGAAATGCTTGTTCAGCCAAGCACTCCATAGCCTCATGCTTTACCTTTAAAATGGTTTCACCAGAAAAGCTGGCCTGCTCTAAGCAATGATCCAATCCTTCGATTTTTCGCCAATTTACATTAAGGAATGGATTACAAGGAAACATGGACTTTGTATCGGATGATGCCATTTTCCATGATTATAGATTCACCACCATGAAGTCGAGAAAACGCGACCTGGAAAAATTCGGCTCCTAGGAAAAATAACGAATATGATTTTAAGGTGATGAATGGCTGTCTGAGGATGTGCGATCCGCACCCGGCAGCGCTCCATCAACCTCTGCAATTTGTGATTCTTCCTGATCGACAATCACCGAGCGCATTTCAACTTTGATTGGCACGCTTACTTTTTTGTTATCCCTTTCCACCACAAATGTAATCACGGTTCCAGGCATGGCAAAAAAGGCCGCATGGGCAAGGTCACCGCGGTCACGCACATTTACTGAACCAATTTTTTTTATACGATCACCTTTCTTGAGAGAAGACTTGGACGCAGGCGATCCATCAACTGTCCCTTCAACAATGATATCAAATGCATTTCTTTCATTTAGCTTTCGGGTTACTGTCACACCAAACCATCCATACTCCACTTTTCCAGAAAGCATTAAACCATCCCTTATCCGCAGGCAGGCATCGGCTGGAAGAATGAAAGAAGAACCTAAATCAGTAAGGGCAGCATGGGCAATTCCAACAAATCTTCCATCCAGGTCAAAAATAGGGGCTCCAATTTCTCCGGGTCCCAATGGAACACTAGTGCGATACATTTTTGTGGGAAATAAATTGGTTCCAAATGAAATTTCTTCACTTTGCAATAATCCGTATGTTGGACCCACCTTAAACTCAAGTGCACAAGTTAATCCAACCAGGATTGATCCCGGGGATAAATCTGCGGCACGATCTGAAACAGAAAGGAAGGGAAAATCCTTTTTCGGCTCAACAATCTTGAGCATAGAAATATTACACAACTGATCATGACCAACCAACTGTGCGAGATAGAAAGACTCTTGGTGTTCAATCCAAATTTGATCTGCATTTCTAAGTAAACCTGTGGTTAAAACATGACCTTCTTTACTCACAAAAAAGCCGCTCCCCATCTTCAACACACGGCTGGGTTTTTCCTTGGTAGTGTCTTTACGGGTAGCCTTTACCCTGACCACCGTTTCATTTGAACTGGAAAAAATGTCCCTTATTCTTTCCTGTACAGAAAAGGAGGGATGTACGGTGGTGGATTCTGCCTTTAGACATAGCCCCGAGAGGAGCAAGCAAAAGCTTGTAAGAACAAGCCTGGCCATTTTATCTAAAAGGTGTACTGAGCAGAAACACCTCTGCCTTGAGAAAGACTCAATGAATAATGGTTAAAACTCGAGGCGCCACCTGAAAGCTTTACCTGTGCATTGGTAAAAGAATCAAAAGAATCAAGGCGTGCAAGTTGCACGGCACCTTCTCGGTTCAGACTATCTTCCTGTAGCATCAAAGACTCCAACTGGGCAAGCGAATCGGTAGTGATCACAGCCTCCGCATTGCTAACTGCAACTGCGTGACCGGAGGAAACTGAAACCTCAGAATTTAGCAAATTCCACCCAATAAGGGAAAGTACAAGTACGGGCAATACGCTGTAGGCACCAGCCTTGCGTAAGCGTGCAGTTCGGCTGCGCTGACTAAGCGAGGCAATTGCCTGTCCCTTGACGCGATCTTGAAATCCATTCCAAAAGTCTTCGTCTGGGAGATCAAGTTTTTTTGAATTGAAAAGATCCTCGAGGGTAGGTTTGTCTTTCATAATATAAATTAATTAGTTTAAATATTCCGCCAGGTAAGATTGTAGTTGTTGCTTTGCATAGAACAGGCGGGAACGAACCGTGCCTTCCGTACAGTTCATAATCTTGGCGATTTCCTTATGACCAAGCTCATCTATTTCAAACAAAACCACAATCGTTCTATGTTTATCTGACAACTTCGAGAGCGCTTCGTTCAATTTTTCATGCAATTCGTTGTTCAACGCCTTCTTCACAGATGTAGAAGATGTCGATGAAACCGCGTCTAAATCCTTGGCAATACCACCGTCATTACTGGCATTATCAAAGCTAAAAAACTGTCGAATTTTTCGCTTCTTCAAGTGAGTGAGGCAAAGGTTCACTCCAATGCGGTAGAGCCAGGTATAAAAGGAAGATTTTTCCTTAAATTTTGCAAGGGAACGAAAAGCCTTCACGAACGACTCCTGCGTGAGATCAGCCGCATCTTCAGCGTTCATCGTCATGTTGTAAATCACAGCATACAGCCTTTGACGGTAGCGAACCATGAGAGAATCGAATGCCGACAAATCACCGGACTTTGCCCGCTTAACGAGGGTAAGGACATCATCAACAGATGAATCTGTATCATCTGCACGGGACCGTACAGCGACCGAAGATTCCATCGAATTATCCATCCACATAGGATGTTAAAATTTTACCTATACGGCAAGAAAATTACTCGTTTTCAGGTTTGAAATCCGGGAGAATTTACCGGTAAAACTTTGCAAAAAATTGGATAAATCAATTTTCAGGGAATCGCAGGGGAACTCTTCAATCATTGATTGAGTGGATTGAAAACTATCCTGCAGGTAAGTAACCGACTCCTGCAAGGTATTGTATTTTTCAAATAATTCGCATATTTTTGCCTTTTGATCAGCCACGGGAAGAACAGATTTCCCGCAAAACACCTGATCAATCAATGCCATCTCATCATCAGATGATGCATTGCGTAGGAGGATTAGAGGCAATGTCATTTTGCCTGTCCCCCAATCGGAACCCAATGATTTATCGCTATTTCCTTGAGATTCAAAGGAATCAATCAGGTCATCAAACACTTGGTAATTAATACCCAGGGAGAGGCCAAACTTGCCGGCAGCTTGAATCGTCTGCTCGTCCGCACCGGAAAGATAGGCACCTATTTCACAGGATGCTTTGAACAACTCTCCGGTTTTATCGTTAATGAACCCGGTATATTCATCCAGAGAAAGGTCATATTTACCACGGGAAAAAGTCTGTCTGATTTCGCCTGAGCATGTACGACGGGTCGCTTCTGCCACAACCGCACATACTCGGGTGGTAGGAAACTGCGATGCTAGCTCGAGTGCATATCCGAACAATGCATCACCTAATAAAACAGCCGCATGGGCGCCTATCTTTTTGTGCATTGATGGCTGATTGCGGCGAATATGTGCATCATCCAGAATATCATCGTGTATTAGCGTAGCCAGATGGACAAGTTCGAGAATTACCGACGCTTTAATGATGGAATTTTGCAATTTATCATTTTGTCCGGCAAAATGAAAAACCAGCAAAGGGCGTATTCTCTTCCCCCCCGCAAGTGCAGAATCAACGGCATAAGGACGAACCGCCTCGTCTAATTCGTTTAATGAATCGGCAAGGTAAGCTTCAAAAAACTCAATAAACCTAGCAGTACGAACCTCGTAAGGTAAATCGTTCGAAATACTAAGCGACTTTACATCAATACACATCTAAAATTAATCTAGATGAAAATAAGTCGCAGACAAGGGAGAGAGTGAAAAAACACTCAAAAAAAGATTACCAATCTCTCTTTTTGTGACGATTGGCTCTCGTACGCTTACGACGCTTGTGCTTATTCATCTTCAAGCGGCGCTTCTTTTTTAGGTTACCCATAGATGGTCTTCGGATTAGTTTGTTGAATTGAAAGTTAAAAAAATAAAAAAAAGACCCGCGTCTTCGGTTAAGA
>JAYQBI010000092.1:0-5238 GCA_038137235.1 Opitutales bacterium
AATCGTGCCCTCTTCGGTTGAAATCTTTAGTAGTAATGCATCCAATGCAATAGCAGAAAAAGTTCCCCTAGCATACTATCCTTCCAAGCTTAGTGAAGCAGTCAATGATCCCGAACTCCTCATTGGTTATACCTCTCCAACATCCAAGCGTAGCGTCAACTCCTTGCTCTTTCTGAGGTATCTTTCCGCTCCAACAAGAGGTCAATTTGACTTTGCTTCTTTTGGTTGGACAGGCGTGCGCGGTGATCGCTGGAGCATAAATCCAAATATACTTATCTATTTTCACAAAAGCTTAGAAACTTCAACAGCCCAAATTATCAATGAATTTACAAAGAGAGAAGGTGTGGATATTGATGCCCATTTTTTTGCCCCCAAAAACATGATCAAGGCAATAAGTTTGACCACAAAAAGTAGAGCAAAGGAGTACCTGCCGGATTTAGTCTTTCTTCCCTCAAGCTTATTTTCTTCACATCTGAATGAATTACCTTTTATGGAGCTGACTGACGGCTCGAGCAATTCCACTTTAGGTACGGCTTTGTTAGGAAAATGGTCAACGCTTCAGGAAACTGCACGCCGTTTTTACAAACTTTCAAACAAGCCTATCTAACCGTTCAGATCTTTTATAAAATTCGTGAAGGCCGAATCTTTCCTTACCTTATTGCTACCTTTATTATTGGTCACACCGGTGCACTCAGAACCTAAATTACTTTTCGATGAAAAATTATTGGATTTATTATCGGTCGAAAGTAAAATTAGGTCTATACTTCCAGTCATTAAAAGTGCCGTGGTCTCGATTGAATCTTCGGATGGAGCAGGAAGTGGTGTCATTGTTTCAGAGGATGGTTTGGTCCTAACCGCCGCTCATGTAATTGGAAAGAGAGGCGAAAAGATGATGGTTACCCTTGCAGGAGGAGGTAAAAAAAATGCAGTAAGCAAGGGCGGGTCTGAACTTTCAGATGCAGGCATGCTCCAGCTTGAGCAGAATGAACGCTATCCTTATGTGCCATTGGCTAAGCAAGGGAGCTCTGCACCAGGTCAATGGTGCCTGGCTCTAGGACATCCAAATGGCTTTAATCAAGAAAGAGGAATGGTTTTAAGGGCAGGAATGATACTGGAAAAAAAAGATGAGACACTACAGACCAACTGCCGTTTACTCGGAGGAGATTCCGGAGGTCCTCTTTTTAATCTTAGGGGAGAAGTGATCGGCATTCATAGTCGAATATCGAAGAATTCTGATGAAAATTACCACACAACGATTGAGTCTTTTTTATCAAATTGGAATTACTTTCTATCTGAAGAAATTCTTCTGCTGAAAAATATTCAATCAGCCGGCTTCTTGGGGGTAATGTGCGAGCAATCGAAAAGGGGCTTACGAATTATGGAAGTTATCCCTCATTCAGAAGCTGATCAAATGGGCCTGTTAGCTAATGATGAACTTTTGCGTCTCGATTCAATACCCTTGGACACGCGCGAAAAACTGACCATTCTTATCTCTGAGAAATCTCCTGGAGAGATTGTTACTCTAGATTTCATGAGAGGCAGTAGGGAAATCGCAGTGCAAATTCAATTGGGATCACGCGAATAACGATGAAAAGTCTTTCACAGAAAGTGTCCAGAATAACCCTTCTGTTTAGATTAATCAGCCTAACTTATGGCACTTCGCTTTTTGCTGAGTATCACTATATAAATGCGAAGGAGAGAACTCTCCGATATAAAGGTTCACATGAAAAGAGCATTCTTAGCACCAATGTTTCATTATACCGAAATCAGAAAAAAATTGCCCTTGGCACAATCGTTGACTCTCGAGGACTTTTGCTGACCAAAGCCAGTGCTAGTGTGGGTGCAAAATATGGCATTAATGCAAGCGGGGAAAAGTTTTCAGTTAGAATAAGAAAGCGGGATGAAAATACGGATTTAGCACTTCTACAGATTATTGATTCTAATCGCTTATGGCCCGCCGTACAATGGGACCTGGAAAACAATCGAACTGCCGAAGGTTGTTGGATTATATCTCCCCATGAAAACCTTCAGCATTTGCATCTGAGCATGCTGTCCGGCAAGGTTAGGGAAGTTCCCAGGGAAGGTGGTGTTATGGGCATTATCTTTGCCGACAATGATAATCCAAATGTTTCAATAATTGATGTTCTACCCCAATCTGCAGGAGATCGTGGCGGCCTTCAGGTTGGTGATACAATAATATCTGTGGATGGTCGCCAAATCTCAGGTGGTCAGATGGTTCATAATTTACTTCGCAATAAAGACCCCGGAGACTTAATGATCCTGAAGATAAAAAGAAGAGGGGTTCAACTTGAAAAACGAATTACCCTCGGACATCGCTCGGTAACTTTCGATCTATTTAATCGGAATTTATTGATGAGCGGCTCCGTTTCAAAAAGGAAAGACAACTTCCCAAAAATTATACAACATGATGCCCCGCTTCCTTATTTCGCAATGGGCGGAGGGATGTTTAGTCCTATGGGTCAATGCCTCGGAATTAATATAGCCCGGGTTGATCGCGTCACCACTTACGCGATACCATTTTCTGAGATTAATCCCCTACTGGAAAAATGGCTAATCGATATTCCATAAATCAATTATCGAATGGGAAAGCCAATTACAATCCTCATGCCAATTTCCGATCCCCTGTATGAAGCTTCGTACGCTGCTCGACTTGCTGACCTACACTCCTGAGCAGTTCGATAGAAACTGCCTCCACGAACAACTCTTCTCGTGCCATGGATTGGACCAATCGGGTCGATCGAGTTATCGTGATCTGGATAACTGCCGTAATAATCATAGCACCATTCCATTACATTGCCGTGCATATCATACAAGCCCCAAGCATTTCCAGAATACTTCGGGGATTTTTCATTAATTTGACTCACCGAGCCCCGATTCAGGGGAATGAAAGATGTTTTAGAACTCCTCTCATCAAGAATATAATTTCGGTTTGAGCCATCAATGTTGGCATTTTCTCCAGATAGCCAATCCCCTTCCCCTAATCCACAAAAGCCGATGTTGCCAGCTCGACATGCGTATTCCCACTCTGCCTCTGTTGGCAATCGAACTATTAATTCAAATGGTAAATTATAATTCTTCCTCCATCTACCAGTTAACTCCCAACAAAAGGAAACTGCTTGTGAATATGAGATTCGGGTAACTGGATTATCCTCTTTTAACCTTCCCTCCCTCTTGCATTTCATTTTATCCATCATTTCCAACAAATCATCGATTGTTGGAAGGTGTTTATTTTTGACTGTGTAAGATTTTCCGGCTTTGACCAATTTCCAAGTATTAGAAGCTCTTTCCGCTTGTTTAAAATATATTTCCTGCTCACCACTTGTTCCAAAACTAATAATCGCATAGTGACCACCATTGCGGCCAATTGTTCCACTAATTTCATCGATCTGATTATCAGTTAAGAAAAAAACCGGTTCTCCTTTTTTAAATTCTTCTGCAAAAGCCAAATTCCATTCTCTGTTAGTAAGTTCAAATTTACTAATCCAAAAAGGCTTCGAAATTTTTACTTGGTGTGCTTTTTCATCATTGTTTCTTCCGTATTCACGACTTGGGCTTCCCATTTTATAACTCCCGGGCTCAATCCGTACAAAACTACTAAAATTTTCAACGCCCATTAAAATCTCATCAGAAATCTTGGGTTCTTGGGTGTATTTCGTGGCAAATGCATTGCCTGAAACTAAGAGGAGCCAGAAAAAAAATCTGCCTATTAAGCCTAATATTTTATGCTTCTGTGTAAGCATCTTTTTATCAGTTAATTATGACTATCGTAAAATTGGGTCTGCTGTAACCCATCAAGCCTTTTCTTCAGATTGATCCATTGGAAGTTTTATGAAAAAGGTCGTACCTATTCCTTCCTTACTCTCGAACCAAATTTGGCCTTTGTGAGATTTCACAATTACATTGTGGGCAATTGCTAACCCCTGCCCGGTTCCCACGCCCACCTCCTTTGTGGTAAAAAACGGCTCAAAGATCCTGTTTTGGACTTTGACGGGTATACCACCCCCATTATCTGCAATCGCAATGACTCCACAATGTACATCAGGATACTCTTGAGTCGTCACGATGATAGTTCCTTTCTGGCCCTCTTCCATTCTATCGCGAATTGCATGAGCTCCATTAACTATCAAATTTAAGACAACCTGATTGATTTCTCCAATGTTACAAGGAACCATAGGCATGTTTTCTTGGAGACGTAAGTCCAATTCTGCATGATATTTCCATTCATTGGTTGCCACCACAACTGTAGACCTTATTGCCTGATTTAAGTCGTTTGGCCGTTTAGCAGACTCTGCATCTCTGTAAGCAAAATTTTTCATCGATTTCACAATCGTAGTAATTCTGGAAATACCCTCGGCAGCTTGCTCGACTGCTTCAGGTGCATTTTCCTTGAAGAAATCGATGTCTTCATCACCCGGTGCATCAGGTGCATTGTTTAGCCTTTTTATAAAGCCATCGGTTGCGTCTTTAAGAAAAAGGATGTTATCATTAGCAAACTGCGATGGAGAATTAATCTCGTGTGCAATGCCGGATGCCAATTGGCCGACCGCTTCCATTTTTTGAGCATGCACCAACTGTGTTTCAAGTTCTTGCCTCTGTTTCATTTCTTCCTTTAGTTGCAAATTGCTTTTCTGCAAGGCAGCAGTGCGTTTCTGAACGGTATCTTCTAGACCAATAATTAAGCCCTGTAGTCTCTTGGTTACTGATCGTATTTCGTAGGGACCAGACTCTTTGAGGTTAAAAGGTTTTTGGTGATCAATTGAGTTTTTCGCAGCCTTTTCCAATTTTCGAATAGGGCTAGCAAAGCTTTTGTAGGTCATTATTGATAGTGATATGACCAGACAAAAATAGATTCCGCTGGCCACAAAAAAGAGTAAATACCTTGTGCTTCTTTCTTCCTCGATTACCAACCATTTTTTAGCGATTGCTTGTTGTGACTCCTGCAGATTTGTCCTTGCTTTTGACTCCAAGAAGTCGAGATCTGCGGAAAGGTTTTCACGAGCAGAATCGTAATTTAAAATCGATTTATTTCTAATTTTAAGAGACAGCTTATTATCCTGAGCAAATATTTGTTCCATATTAAAAATGGATTTCTCAAGTTCTTCTAATTTAGATTGGATCGGCTGCATAATTTTAGCTGGGTAATGATTTTGGTGATGCTCCAAAATTACACTTACACCATTTTTAGCTGCACTAATCCTGTCCCTAGCTACACCGTAA
>JAYQBI010000093.1:0-5211 GCA_038137235.1 Opitutales bacterium
TTGCCGAAAGAAAGGAAAAAATCTGCTGTGATATGGCTTCATCCACATCGGTTACGCGGGTGCCATCCTTTTTCCAACGGCTTTGGGCGAGACCAAAATTTTCCCGGAAATACTCTACCTGTTGGAGCACCGACTCGCGGCCGGCTTCGATGCGGGCACGCAACTGATCATCAACATTTGTAAGGTCTGGGAGTGGATTGGCTAAGGATCGATCCATTTACCATGTTCTTGTATGAGATCGACCAATCGGTCAACCGCTTCTGCTTGGGGGATGGCAGATTTTACGCGATTCTTGCCGACATAAAGATCAATTTTCCCCGGGCCTGAGCCAACGTAGCCAAAGTCAGCATCGGCCATTTCTCCGGGACCATTGACGATACAACCCATCACTGCAATGGTTACACCTTTGAGGTGACCAGTTGCATCTTTTACCAACTGGGTGGTGCTTTGCAGATCAAAAAGGGTACGGCCACAACTTGGGCATGCAATGAATTCAGTCTTTGAAATTCTCGCCCTGGCACCCTGAAGGGTATTGTAGGCGAGGGCACGGTTCCGGTCAAGTGCACCGGTATGTTCAACTGAAATGATATCTCCCAGCCCATCACATAGTAGGGAGCCAGAAAGAATTGCGGTATCCAGTAACTGGGCGGAAAAGAAAGGCTGGTCAGGGAGAAGCTGTGAATGCTCTGTGTTACGTATCCACAGTGGAAGCGAGAGTTGATGAGCATCCATCTCCGCACAGAGAATTCGGTATTTCCCAATGATTGGGTTGCCGGGTGAATGAGCGAGGGTGATAACCGGTGGCTTGGATGAATTTTTCAGGAGGTTAACCAAGGTGTCATCCAATGCATCAGCAGGTAATGGCAGGGCAGCTAAATGACCGGCAACTTCACAGTGTGTAAGAAAACGGGCAACCGCTGCGGGATCAGAAGAAATGGTAGCCGCGTGCCAAAGAATGGGAGGAGAGTGTACATGGTCCTGGGGCAAAGAGGAGGCAGGATCTTCTCGTAAATCATCAATCACCAAAAGATCAATGGCACCAAGGAGGGAGGAGCAAAGTGTGGGAAGGTGAGGTAACTGACTGTCTTCTTTTAATGATAGCACCAAACCTTCCACCTTGGCGTCTTTGGCGGCGGATTGAACCCTCGCTACTTCCTGAATGATCTCGGTGGACTGTTCAATTTCATATGATGAGCGAGCGAGAACCGTTGGCACATTTGCAGCACCAAAGGCTAAGCCTGAACGCTTGCACTTGATCTCCGGGGTAATCCGCCGAACGAATTCATAGGGGTTGATGAGTTCTAATTGGCGATTCGGCGAGGTTTCTGCATCTTTCCACCAATACTCTGCCCGCTTTGCCAGATCACGGGCAACGGGGATTTCGGCAACCGGATCCTCGGTCAGCGAAACTCTTAGCGTGTCACCCAACCCATCCCAAAGTAATGAGCCTATTCCGATGGCACTCTTGATTCTTGCATCCTCGCCATCTCCGGCTTCCGTAACTCCAAGATGGAGTGGATAATCCATGCCTTCCTCGTTCATTAAAGAAACCACTAGGCGATACGCCTCAATCATCACCTTGGGATTACTCGATTTCATCGATAATACCATTTCGTGATAATTATGAGAACGGGCAATCCGAAGAAATTCCAGGGCCGATTCTGCCATGCCTCTTGGAGAATCGCCAAACCGGTTCATGATTCGATCGGATAAGGACCCATGATTTGTACCAATACGCATCGCCCGGCCAAGCTCTTTACATCTAAGCACAAGCGGACTGAACGCTTCGTGCAGCCGTTCTAGTTCCTCCTCGTACTGGGCATCCGAATATTCCCGGCTCTGAAATTTTTTCCGGTCAGCATAATTACCAGGATTTACCCTTACTTTTTCCACATATTTTGCGGCTTCCATCGCTGCCTGAGGCATGAAGTGAATATCGGCCACTAAGGGAACAGTTACTTTTGCGGAACGCACCTTTTTTGAAATTTCATTTAGTGCCTCTGCAGCACGGACATTTGGAGCAGTAATCCGAATAATTTCGCAGCCGGCTTCGGCAAGTTCGATACATTGCTCAACCGTGGAGCAAATATCAAGGGTATCGGTGGTGGTCATTGACTGAACTCGTACCGGTTGCTGCCCACCAATGCTCAAATCACCGATTACGACTTCTCTGGTTAACCGCCGGGTCGGGTTGTATCGAGAGACGCAGTAGGGAGTCGCCTGGCCCATGAGAAGATTAACCCAGGCTAAAAAGGTAAAATCCGCTGTACATCAAAGAAAGTGACATAGAGCATGAAGGAAAAAAGAAGGGCTACGAAGAGCATTTGAGCCCTTTCCAAAAACGCAAGGGGTAATGGTTGGCCACGCACTTTTTCAATGGTGGCAAAAAGCATATGGCCGCCGTCCAATACAGGAATGGGTAACAGATTGAGAATGGCGAGGTTGACATTGATAAACACCACAAACCACAGGAGCTTTTTGAAACCAATTTTTGCAAATACACTCAAATGATTCACGATCCCAACTGGTCCGCTCATGTTACGCAGTTTTACATCCGAAGCAGGGCTAACCAAACCTGTGAGGGTCAGGTACATGTCTTTTACCCGGCTGTAAATTAGAGTAAGTGGATTTGGGTAGGTGGTAACAATTTTAAATTCTGGCCTGAATCCAATCATCTTGCGCATGCTGGGAACTCCGGCGACGAGGATTTCCTTTTCCACGGGAACGAGGCTAAATGTGCGTTCGTTGCCGTGCTCTCCTCCCTGTCGCACGGTGAGCGATACGCTTTCGTCTTTTTTCACTTTTTCCAGCATAGAAACGAGCTGAGAAAATGAATGAATGATTTGACCGTTTAGGGAAACAGGCTGATCACCCGTTTGAAGACCAACTTGCTGTGCGGGCATATCGGGTGATAATTCACCAATGAAAAATGTTTCCTTTGGACCAATTCCAATGACCCGGATTTCTTCGGGGCCCCAAACTTCGGGATAGATCTCAAGCTTTTTCTCCTGCCCTTCCCGTAAGATAGTTAAATTCAGTAACCTTCTGCCCTGGGCAGTTTGTTGTTTGCCAGTGATGATCCGGTTTTGAATATCCATGAAGTCATCCACTGGTGAACCATCCACCGCCATGATTTCATCTCCTGGTAAGAGTCCAGCTTTTTTGGCGGGGGAGGTGACTTCTTCGCCTTCCTCAACCAATGGATTCCACCTTTCCACCGTTTCAGCCACATAACCAACCTTGGTCGTCAGTTGAGCATCAGTTACATCATAACCAAAAAACCACAGGATTGCTGAAAGTGCGAAAGCGAGAAGAATATTGAAGACCGCACCCATTACGGAGACGATCATTTTGTCCGCATATGATATTTTGGGAGGAGGTTCTGGCACGGCTTCATTTTCGTCCTCATCAAAGTCATCCCATGCTGATTTGCGGTTATCAGAGTTCTCAGTCCCGCTATTTTCCTGAGTTTCATTTCCTTCCAGTCTTCCCATATCAGAGAGTTGAGGAAGTGCGACATAACCGCCAAATGGAATGGCAGAAAGACGGTATTCCACCCCATTGCTCTTCCACCCAAATAACTTTGGGCCAAACCCGATTGAAAAACGAGTGATGATTAATCCACGCTGGCGAGCGGCTAAGAAATGGCCGAGTTCATGAATGAAAATGGTAAACCCAAGAGCAAAAATTGCGACAAAGAGGAACGCGATGTCATAAATCATAGTCATCCTGCAAATTTATGAAAATATTTATGCAACCTGAACAATACCTTGCTCTGCCAAAACACGGGCTTCGTTATCGAGAGTGAGAAGGTCATTAAGAGATTGAAATGCACGATGTTCAAAAAGGTTCAAGGTATGGTCAATTATGTTGGAAATCTGGGTAAAGCCAATTCGATTCGCTAAAAATGCATCCACTGCCATTTCATTAGCCGCATTAAAGACCAAGGGAGCCGAACCTCCTTGAATTAATGCGTCTATTGCCAGTTTCAGGCAGGGGTATCGTTCCATGTCTGGCGGATAAAAAGAAAGTTCCATACCCATGGTAAGATCCAACCCTTCTTGCACTCCATCATGGCGTTCAGGAAAAAGAAGTGCGTTTTGCAAGGCAAAGGTCATGCATGGTGGCGAGAGTTGGGCAAGGCTGCACCCATCATTAAATCGAACAATTGCATGAACAATGCTGGGTGGGTGGATTAAAACATGCATCTTTTCCGGAGGTAGGCCGAACAACCATTTTGCCTCAATTAACTCCAGGCCCTTATTGGCCATTGTTGCAGAGTCCACGGTTATTTTTGGTCCCATTACCCAATTGGGATGCTGGAGAGCCTGTTCCTTTGTAACTTGGCTTAATTGATCCACTGGCAAGTCGCGAAATGGTCCACCTGATGCAGTAAGTGCCAACGAATCCAGCACCTTGTCTGGTTGTCCGGCAAGGCATTGAAAAACAGCATTATGCTCACTATCGGCAGGAAGTATCCGTGCTCCGGTCCGGCGAGCAGTTTCCACCACCAGTTGCCCTCCCACAACCAGGGATTCCTTATTTGCAAGCACTACATCTTTTCCCGCTTCCAGTGCAGCAAGGGTAGGGGCAAGACCGGCAGCACCCACCACCGCGATCAGAACAATATCCGCCTCATCCCATGAGGCCAGTTCGAGTAAAGAATTTTCCCCGGTAAGAAATGTAGAAACTGAAGGGAGTTCAGGTCGTACATCTGGAGTTTGAGCAAGGTGCACCATGGCAACGCCAAATTCATGAGCAATTGAAGCAAGCTTTTCTGCGTTTTGATATGCGGAAACCCCAATAAGTTTAAGTTTGTCTGGGTGCTTGCGGATCACCCGCAAGGTACTTTCTCCAATCGATCCCGTTGCTCCGAGCAAAACGAGCTTTTTTGGCTCGCTCATGGATGTATCAATAAAATAATAAAGTATCCTGTAGGTGCAGAAAGGATCAAGCTGTCAGTGAGGTCAAGCAATCCTCCAATTCCAGGTATCGCTCCTCCAGAGTCCTTCATGCCCGCCAAGCGTTTGAGCACGGATGCAATCAGGTCACCAATCACAGAAACGATCGCAATGACCAATCCCCAGAGTGCACCCTGTGAGGGCTCAAATGTCCAGCCTCCAAAATCAAATAAATGGGAGAGATGGGTGTTTGCTAACCAGGGAATGAGGGCACCAATTCCGGCTGAGGCTCCGAGTCCACCAAGTAATC
>JAYQBI010000094.1:0-5167 GCA_038137235.1 Opitutales bacterium
GGGGTAAAGACTACCTATACCAATGTCCTGGATCCAGAAACCCGAGCAGTTTTGATCTTTCCACTACTGCACCGGATGGAAAAGTGATCGGAAACTGGGACACAGCCAACTAATTTGCTGCCCAAAATTACTATTAAGAAGGATTCTGGTTTCAGTTTAATTGAAGTCCTTCTCGTACTAGCCCTAATTGGTGTGATGGCTGCGATTGTGGCCGGTAACGCAGGGGCATTTATTCAGGCAAGTGGTTATGAGCCCCCGGTGAGAGTCTTAAAGAAAGCTGTCCTTGATGCCTACTATTTTGCTGGGGAAAGAAAGGAGGCGACATTTCTTTCCTACGAGGAGGAAAATGCATCTTTTGTGGTTAGTGATACGGGCGGTAGTCAGTTAGGCACCCATTTCATTTATAAAAATTTAAATCAAGATAATCCGATTGATCGAGATGAGTTTCCAGAGGTTGAGTTCAAGGCGGTTGGTCCGTTGTCTGGATCTTCCGGAAGAAATACAATTTACCGCGATAATAAATTATTGCTTAAGCGAATCAGGTTTCATTCCGGTTCAAGCGTGCCTTTCGAGGTACTTATTCGACATCGTGGAGAGGAGCAGGAATTTCATTTTGATCCATTTTCTGGCTTCGTTCTCTCTGCAGAGTAAAAATGTCCAAGGGTTTATTTCAGGTAGGGAATGTAAGAGGCTTTATGCTGATTGAAGTGCTGGTGGCACTGGCAATTTTCGGGTTGTCTGCGGTATACCTCGTGGATGGGGCCTTTGTTGCTTCGAGAACGATTCGCTTGATGAAGGACGCACGGGAGCTTGAACAGGATCTGCTCTGGGTAAGAAGTCAGGTGCTGGCAGAACCAAGCTACGAAAAATTTGAAGAAGGTGGGGAATTAACCGCGTTAAGCATGGGAGAAATCGAATGGGAGGCAGAAGTCGAAATGACCGAGGTGCTTGATTTATACCGGGTGAAACTCATTCTGCAATATAACGGAAACGATGACTTCAACATTGAGCCTGGCGAGCGGGTAACTGAAATGCTTCTCCTTCGCCCAACATGGGGGAGGCATGCTGATTTCTCCACCGAGCGAAATCGGTTGCTTGAGGATAAACGAGATAAAATCCGTGAGTTTCAAGAAGAAAGGCGCAGAGATAGATGAGGGCGAAACGTGCTTTTTCTCTGGTTGAAGTACTGCTGGCTCTAGCCATTGGAGGATTAATTCTTACTGCAGCAACTTCTCTGCTTGTAACGATATCTCAGGCATGGGCAAACCGCCCGGCCACGCGGGATGCGTTTGATGCTCATGTCAATGGAGTTGCCAGTTTTTTGACTGCGATGCTGGAGGAGGCAACGCTTCCGGAAGGGCTGAATTCGCAAAAAAAAGCGATTACTCTCGACCGGGCACCTGGTTTCTCAGAAACAGACGATCCTTTGGTTCGTTTTTACCTACGGGAGGCACCTCCTTTATTCTTTTGGCCAGAACCGGGAAGCGTTGCCAGTAGGGTGCATGTATTCCTTCAGGTGGATCAGCGGGATGGATTGCGTTTGCTCTGGTATTCTGATCTTCAAGATTTGGAAAAAAATGAAAAAGGTATCCGGGAACCAGAAGATGATGATGAACTTTTTTGTACCGTAGTAAGCCCATTTTGCACCGAAGTCTTCTACTGTTACTATGGAGATGAGGATGACACCGATGATGATCTCAAAAGATGGGAGATTGTCGATGAATTGGAAGAGAATATTAACAGCGGGAAATTTAGGCTGCCTGCCTTTGCTAAACTTGTCTTCAAGTGGGAGGAGGAAAATTTGGAACGTGTCATTTCCTTGGCCATAGACCGTCCAGTCCCAAGTGGAATCGCAGAAGAACCAAAATGAGATTCCCCGGCAAAGAAAAGAGAAGGGGGGCAATCTTAGTCTTTGTTCTCGCCTTGATTGTCTTCATTTCGGTTCTTTGTATGCGATTAATGAAAGAGACTGTTCAGGAGTTGAGGCATGTCAGTCAACATCACCGTAGGGATGATTTGAGGGTAAATGCCTACTCGGCTTTGGATCTCGCTGCGGGTGTTTTGAATGAATTCAAAAGTATCGAGGGTGCCCTCTATGATCCTACCCAGGGGTGGGGGGATCCTCTGAGTTGGGCGGAGGTCAGCCCGCTTGATCCAATGATCACTTGGGATATTAAAATTGTGGATGAATCAGCGAAAATAAACCCACGCAATGCGTCGAAGAAAGACTTGATTGCCATGTTCGCCCTGATGCACAACAAAACCGGAAGCAGACCTGATCAAGATGATGGTGAGCCCTACTACGATGCCTGGATGGACTGGGAGGACGCGGATGATGATGAGCGGGAAGAAGGCGCAGAGGATGATTACTACGAAAAATTCGATCCCCCTTATTTTACCCCCGGTAAAAAAGTGCAAAGTTTTGAAGAATTCAGAATGATCAAGGGCTTTTCCTACGATGAGAATTTAGGGGAGTATAGTGGGTTGTTTTTTTCGGAGAATGGAAACGAAACCGTGAACATGAAAAACTTCCGATCCGCTTTTTCTTTTTTTAACGAAGGTCCGGTCAATATTAACGGGGCCAGTTCCTTTCTGAAACGTTTTCTTTGTGGAGATAATGATTCATTGCACGAGGAAATCCTTGCCGGGCCACGTTTTGGCACTGGAGGTGAACCTTATTTTACCAACCTGTCAGATCCAAATATCTCCCAACTGCAAGCAATTCGAGGAATTAAGATAACCTGTGCTGCCACTCTGTTTAGGGTCAATATTACCGTCTCTCGGGGTAAAGCCAGATTCAGGCTTCAGGCGATAATCTCAAGTGATACCACGGCAGCCAAAAGCTCCAGCAGTAAAAAGTCGGATAATATTCAGCAAAAGCTCAGACCAAGGGCTGCACAGAATGTTTCGCTCAATTATCCATTCAGGATTCTCTCCATTCGGGAAAATGAGAATTTGATCGACTAGAATTTCACAGGGAGCTAGATTCTAACGAAGATATGGCGGATCCAAATGATAAATCCCCGCACTTTTTTCTAGGTGATTTGAGAGAAGTTACTTTAAGAATTCCAGGCGAGCATTTTTTTTGTGAATCATTGAGTTTGCCTGGCAATTTGATGCGAAGAAGACAGGGAGATGATAAAGACCCTGTCGCATACGGATTACGCATAAACAACTTCTTGCAAGAATTGTTGAATAGTTCCAACTTTTCTCCCTACCCATCTGAACAGCTTGCATGGGGCTATCACCCTTGCATGCAAACAGGTAGAGTTTTGGTTTTCGCAACACCCCTAAGCAAACTTGGCAAGCTAGGTTGGGAGAACCTTGAATTGTTTCGCAGGGTTTTTCCATCTTTTATCAGTCTGCTCGGAACTACACATGAGGAACCAAGCATAATCCTTTTCGTGTGTGATGAGACCTTAACTGCGGCTTCTTTTACTCCTGGTTGCTCCGTTCCTGATGAAATTTTCTCGCTTCCCTTTGATCCTGAAAGTGATGAGTCCTTCGCTGTAGCCCGAAGTAAACTTCTCTCCCTTTCAGATTTAGATAGCTACAAATTAGTGCCAGATGTTTTAATGGCTGGTGATGTCTTTCGTAATCCGGATGGTTTTTTTGAATTTGATCACCAATGGAAGGAATCAAAGGATGCCACTCTTAAGCTTGATCAGGCGGTCAAAATGTCAGCCGATGAATTATGGAATCATGATCTTCGATCTCCATCTTTTAAGGAATTCGAGAAAATAAAGCGCTTAAAGGAGCGTAAATTGTGGAGGGCATTGCGAGCTTCCTCGGTTTTCCTGATTTTATTATTAATTGGTTTTGTGGGGTTAAAAATATTTGAGCTTAAGCAGGGTCATGAAAGTGAGATCGCGGAGTCTATGGCCAAGGAAGTACCCCTTGTTTTGGAGTCTCAAAAGCTCCTTGAAAAGCTAAAACAGAATAAATTGGGCGGGATTGATCCTTTTGGAGCTATTGCTAGATTGTCGGGGCATCGGGGAGGAACTGCCAGCCAGCCTAGCTTATGGTTTAGTAAGGCTCATTTTGAGACGAGGAGTCATGTGAAACTTGAGGGCGAGGGCATAAATGTGGAGTCTGTTAACACTTTCATCAGTAATGTTGAGAATAATGGTGTTGCCCAGATTCGTAAGGGCAGGGGCGGGGAGGAAATTCGCCAAATTAAAAGTGACGGGGGTAATACCACTTTCGAGGTAGAGCTCAACCTGCTGGAAGTTCAATCCCCCCCGAATGATTCGCAATCTGTCCAAGCAGAAAAATGAAATATTTAGAAAAATTCTTTTTTCGTTTAAATCCACGCGAGCAACGGCTTTTGACTATTTTGGTGTGGGTTGCTTTATTACTTGGGTGTTTTAAAACCACTGAAAGTTACCTCGGACTTTACAATCGTTGGAATCTGACCAAGGATGCCATCAGTGGTTACCAAGGAATTATTAATTTAAAACCAATTATCAATCAGGCCCTTGAACAACAAAAAATTGAACAAAAGAATAAGAGCTACAATAAAAAGAATCTTAGCAATCGTGCTTCCAGTTTGGCTGATAAAGTTTTTCCTGCGAGAGACTACCGCGAATTGGATACCGATGAGCGTGAGCGCTACTCACAACACCGTGTAAAAATTACCTTCGACCGGGCCAGCTATGAACAGGTGAATGAGTTTGCCAGCTTGATTCGGAAGGAAAGTCCGTTCATGTTTCTTAGTGAAGTGAAAATTGAACCAAATTATCCTCCAAAATCCAGACCTTACGATCCTACGACTTTCGATGCAAGCTTTGAGGTCAGCTCCGTTGAATTTAATGACCAATGAAATTTGTCCTTTATTCTTTTTTTATTTTTTTCTTCGTCCTTAGACCTTTATCCGGTCAGGTACCAGTAGAGGAAGAGCCTGGTGATCCCAATTCAGCTTCTCCATCTCTTTCGGCTGTGCCGGGTGAAGATCTTTCACTAGGGATTTTATCGGACCCTGCAGAACTCTCCTTGATCGACGGACTAGATGAGCCATTGGAGCGACTTAGGTTAAGAGATCAGGATGCAAATTTGATTTTGGATATGATTCAAATGATCACCGGCCGATACATTCTGCGCCCCCAAAATCTTCCTCAGGTAAAAATCAATTTTGACAGTATTAGCGTACTTTCAAAAAGAGAAACAT
>JAYQBI010000095.1:0-5131 GCA_038137235.1 Opitutales bacterium
TTCATATATTTAGTTCCAAACTAATAAATTGAGCAATATCATCAAAAATTTTCACATCATGACTGGAGTCTTTTTCTTCCAGAGGCTTATCAATCGGTTTACCGGTTCGAACAAGGGCCCCCTTCATCTCGCTATTGAGGCCGGTTTGAGGGTCGAGCCACTTATCGCCAATTACCCAACTCAATGATGGTTCCAAATCAAATTTCTCGACCATTTCCAACTCGAATTTAGGGGAAGGCTTACGATAGCCACCGACTTCTTCAGGAGATTCTGGTGCTATGCAAACCTCTTCAAACAAATCCTCCGGCCATCCGAATTCCTGAAACATTCTGCCATTGCATGCATGCACATCCGCCCACTCATAATAGCCACGCCCAATTCCTGATTGATTGGTATGCATAAATAGAAGAATACCGGCTTTTTTTGCTTTCACTAATGCCGGTCCGGCACCTTCTATAATTTTTAGCTCGTTTGGATTTTTTAGATAATGTGCATCCTGAATCAGAGTGCCATCACGGTCCAGAAAAAGGGCTCGGTTCTTCCCCACTCGCTTTTACAGATTAAGGATTTCTGAAGGAGTAACAGTTGCGGTACCTACCTTACCTACGACAACACCTGCTGCCAAATTGGCAAATTCAGCTGCACGCTCAAAAGACTGGCCGGCGGCCAACGCCAAGGTTAAAGATGCAATAACCGTATCCCCCGCACCTGATACATCGAAAACCTCGCGTGCCGCGGTTGGAATAATCCGTAACACGCTTCCTCCCTTGGCCAAAAGCATGCCTTCAGCACCCAGGGTGATGGCAAGCAGACGGGGTGAATAACGCTCAAATATTCTGGCAACCACTTCCTCTTGAGGAAAGAATCCCCTAGTCTCCCGGGATAAGCCCGCCAGTTCAAGTGCTTCCAAACGGTTGGGCGTGAGCAGATCTGGCTTGGCATATTCCAGTAACCGGCTGGGCTTGGGGTCAACTGATACAAATCGGGCGGATTGACGGATCAGGGATAACAGTTCGTTGGAGACAAAGCCCTTGCCATAGTCCGAAACAATCACCGCATCAGCATGGGAAACTTTTGCATCCAGATAATCTCTTATGTTCTCAATTTCGGGTTTGTATTTACCTGCCGGTGCCTCCCGGTCTACCCGGCAAATCTGCTGGTTCGAAGCCGTTACGCGGGATTTACTGATTGTGGGAGCGGAAGAAAATCGGGAGGCAGGATCAACGGAAATTCCAGACGCTTCTAAAATCCCTACCAATTCATCCCCCCTCTCGTCGCAGCCAAACCAGCCAAGTGATTCCACAGATGCACCAAGCGAACGAAGGTTTAGGGCAACATTGGCCGCCCCCCCTGCCACCGATCTTTCTTCAGTCACAGAAAGCACAGGAACAGGAGCTTCTGGGGAGATTCTGCTGACTTCACCGATTACATAACGGTCAAGCATCACATCCCCTACCACGAGGACTCGAAGACTCTTGATCTGTTCGAGGAGATCTTTCATTAATAATTTATCCATGATGCGGATTTTTTTGTTTCTGCCAATCGCGATCCTTTGCACATCTTTATTATCGTGCAAGGATGTAAAACCTTCGGGCACCAAATCCAAGGAGCCAACCAGGCACGAGATCAAAGTGGGAAACACCACCTTGTATCTTGAATTGGCTCTTACCGCAAATAAACGGGAGAAAGGATTGATGCACCGCGATCACCTCGGGAATAAAGAAGGTATGCTTTTTGTTTTTGAACAGCCCCAGCCGATGCGATTTTGGATGAAAAATACCAGAATTCCACTCGATATCGGATATTTTTCCCCAGATGGCAGACTTAAGGAAGTGCATCACGGACAGCCATTTGATTTGTCCGGCATGCCCTCTAGTTCAAATTCACTGCAATTCGTAATCGAACTAAATGCAGGTGCCTACAAGAAGCTTGGAATCCGAATGAGCGATAAGATTGACTTGTCAGCCCTTGCTATTGCAATTACCAAGAGCGGACAGGATCCCAGCCGTTACGGATTGTGATTTGCGGAGCGGTAACCGTTGGGATTTTTACTTTGCCAATGCCAAGCATCGGCAAGCATTTCCTCTAAACCCCGCTCGGTCTTCCAACCCAAAAGTTTTTCCGCATAAGATGGGTCTGCCCACGCTTCGGTTACATCTCCAGCCCGCCGACCCACAATCTCGTATGGAATTTTCTTTCCCGTTGCCTTTTCGAATGCGGCAATCACTTCCAAAACACTTGAACCCTTACCCGTACCAAGATTGCAGGTAAAACCGGCATCACCGTTATTCAAAGCTTTCAATGCCTTCAAGTGCGCATCCGCCAGATCGACCACATGCAGGTAATCCCGCACCGCGGTACCGTCCCGGGTTGGATAATCGCTACCAAAAACACGAAGTTTTTCACGCTGTCCAGTGGCTACCTGACATACAAAGGGTACTAGATTATCTGGAATCCCATTGGGGTCCTCCCCTATTTCGCCACTTGGGTGTGCTCCCACTGGATTAAAGTATCGAAGAACCCCTGCCTTAAAATTTGGATTCGCGGAAGAATGATCCCGAATAATTTCTTCCATCTGAAACTTGGTCCGCCCATAAGGGCTGGATACTCCACCAACCGGGTGGGATTCATCAAGCGGTACTCGTTCGGGCTCTCCATATACAGTGCAGGAAGAGCTGAATACCAGTTGATGAATGTCAGCTTTTTCCATCGCCTGAAGCAGGCAAATCGAACCAGAAACATTGTTTTGATAATATTTCAAGGGGTATTGAGTGGATTCCCCCACCGCTTTCAGAGCCGCAAAGTGAATTACTGAACAAATGTCTTTGTGCTCTTCAAATAAATTTTGGAGCAGGGATGATTCGGTTAGATCTCCCTCCATAATAATTGGCTGCTTACCAGCCAATCTTCCAACACGGTTCAATGATTCAGGAAATGAATTGGAGAAATTGTCTAACACCACAACCTGATACCCGGCGTGCAACAAAGCTAATGTGGTATGACTACCTATATACCCTGCCCCTCCTGTTACTAAGACTTTCATTATCGACTACCCTTAGTTAAGGAACGCAAAGTGGACAGAATAATTTCCAAGTCCAAGAAAAAGGATGCATTCTTCACATAAAATAAATCGTAGGCCAATTTTTCTTCGGATGTATCCAAATCAGAGGCATACTGGTATTTAATTTGGGCCCATCCGGTCAACCCTGGCTTAAGTAAATAACGACAGTTCCAGTAAGGTAACTTTTGAACAATTTGTTCTTCTAATTCAGGACGCTCCGGACGGGGGCCCACGATGGACATTTCTCCTTTGATCACATTCCAAAACTGGGGGATTTCATCAATCCTGGTCCTGCGCAACAATCGGCCCACATAAGTCACACGATGATCTTGCTTGGTAGCCCATGTAGCACCGCTTTTTTCCGCATCCGGTTTCATTGTCCTCAATTTATAAAGAATGTAGGGCCGACCGAGATAGCCAGTCCTTCTTTGTTTGAAAAACAAGGGAAATCCAGACTCGAGAATGATGGCAATACCAGCAAGAAAGAGCAGTGGAAATGCGAGCACTAGTCCTAGGCTGGCAATCCAAATATCCATGATCCGTTTTACTCTTCTAACAATGGGGTCGCGTTGTCTTAAATCTAGTTTCGCCAACCAGTCTTGGTTGATTTCAGAGTGGGGAATTTTTTGCGAAAATGTCTCCCATAGGGCAGTGACACTAAAGACTCGCACGCCAGATCCCAATAAAGCAATCACATCAAAATCTGTGTTGTGTTCATCACTAATTACAATATCGACCTGATTGTCCTTACAGAAATCGATTAAGTTATCGTTCTCAGAATTCACCATGGGGGAAATCCATTCGATCCTATCTTCAATTGCCTCAAAATTAGTCATTATTTTCTTGGCGTCTTCCTCAGATAAATGAACCAAAACTTTCCATGGATTTCCTTGGTTAAGTCGGTTTAAAAAAGCGAGGAAGAGAAAACCAGGTAGGCCGGTAAACAGGATCATCTTGAAGATTGCAAAACGACCGACAAATTCGAATTCGATAGTCCAAACTGCGAGGATTAAGACCAACGAGCCCATCGACGCGGAAACGAGAGAAAGTACGAATTTTTTCCAAATTAAATTTCTATGACTATTGGCAAAAAGACCAATAATTTCTCCAGCAACCAAGCAAGAAATTCCATAAAGAATTGAGTAAATCAGTAGTCGTTCCTTGCTCACCTGAAGCAATGTTTCGCTTTGCGGAGCACCAAAAGTTACCACCCCTAGGCAGGCTCCCATTGCAAACAGCTGAAAAACGAAAAGTTTGCTCACTTTACTCAAATTCCAATGCTCTTTTCGCATCATATTAATGATTAAACAAACCTTGGCTAAAAAACTTTCGAGCGATCTTTCTACGGCCAAAATTCAGTCGGCATTTTTTTACATTTGCACACATCTTGGTCCAGACCTCCGAATCATTTTTTAATTGTAGAATAGTATCTGCAACCTCTTTTGCAGATATCTTTTCGAATGTAGTGCCAATGTTGAATCGGTCCACGAACTCACTTAATTCTCCTCTTGGACCCGCCAAGACAGGAATTCCGGCACCAATATAATCATAGGCTTTTGCAGGGAATGCATTTTTCATGGCTGGTAGATCCCGCAATAAACAAATGCCCAAGTGGCAACTTGATAGAACTTTGGCCAAATTTTCTAATTCCATCGCCGGCAATATTTCTAAATTTGAAGGTTTACGAAGTTGAATTTCTTTAGGAAGTTCTCCAATCATGATAAAACGAATTGACCTGTCTGAATCATGAACAATGCTCATGATTTCAAGGTAGAGCTCTAAATCATAGAAACGGCCCAACCTCCCGTGATATACCACGGTGAAGGAAGTCCTTTTATCAAAATTCAGAAACTCGTCAGTAAACACTAATTCGTCAAACCCGTTTCTTACCAAACGAAAATTTAATCTTGGATAATTGGATTTGAGCTCACTCACAAGTCCATGAGTTACCGTAGTAATAACTTCGGCTCGCCTGTATATCCAACCTTCTGTAGAAGCAAGAATACGGTAAACAAGTCCAGTTGACTTCAAATACCCGAGATCCGTCAGCACACGAGGATAACGATCTCT
>JAYQBI010000096.1:0-5117 GCA_038137235.1 Opitutales bacterium
GTTTTTCGGATAAGTACATAATTGTGGAACGGTATTGAGTACCCACATCCGCCCCTTGTCTGTTCAATGTCGTCGGGTCGTGTGCCTCACCAAAAACTTCAAGGATTTTAGCAAATGTAGTTATCTTTGGATCAAAAATTATTTTTATGACTTCAGCATGCCCCGTTTTACCAGTGCAAATTTCCTTGTAGGTGGGATTGGAGGTCTGCCCCCCTGCATATCCTGAAATCACTTCCGCCACTCCAGTAATCTTTTCGAAAACTGCTTCAGTGCACCAAAAGCACCCCCCTCCGATCAAGGCAACTTCGGTTGTTTCTTCTGTAAAGGGTTGTGAGGTATTTAAGTTCTTATTTTTTCCGACCATTGTTTCAAATCCAATAAGAGTTATAATAAGCAACGATAGTTTGGATAAAAACAATTTAGCAAAATTATTCATTTCTTGGTAATCCATTCATGCCCACGATGAAGCAGTAATTTATCAGCCGCGAGTGGACCCCATGTCCCCGCAGCATATTTTTCAAGTCCAAGACTTCCCAATCCATTCCATGCTTCCAAAACCGGAGAAATCAGTTCCCACGAATGCTCTGCCTCATCTCCTCGTATAAAAAGAGTTCCGTCCCCAGCCATTGCATCGAGAATCAGCCTTTCGTAAGCTTCAGGGGTATTAGAACCGAATGTGGTATCGTAACCAAATGATAGATTAACGGGTTGTAATTTTGTTTCCAAACCTGGCGTCTTGGAGTTTAAACTTAAGCTGACACCTTCATTAGGTTGGATTCTAATAGTTAAAAGATTAGGCGATAATGGTTGGCGCGAATCCTGACCGAATAGAATGGCTGGTGGACGAGTGAATTGCACGACAATTTCACTAACTTTTCTTGCTAACCTTTTCCCGGACCTGAGGTAAAATGGCACTCCTTTCCATCGCCAATTATCAAGCTGTAAGCAAAGGGCAGCATATGTTTCAGTTGAAGAATCGGAGGGGATGCCAAACTCGTCATGATAACCGATTGCTTTTTCTCCCTTCACTAATCCTTCACTGTAGACTCCTCTTACCACCTCAGAATTGGAATCATTCAAAGAGAGTGGTTTCACGGCTTGTAGGGCTTTTACTTTTTCATCCCGAATCGCTTCTGGATTCAAAGAAGATGGAGGCTCCATTGCGGTCAGTGCCAGTAATTGCATCACATGATTTTGAATCATATCCCGCAACGCTCCGCTTCGGTCATAATAGCCTGCCCTGGAACCAACACCCAAGTCCTCAGAAACCGTGATCTGAACGCAGGAAACATAATTTCTATTCCAAACGGGTTCGAAGATAGAATTGGCGAATCTTTGAACGAGCAAACTTTGAACGGTCTCCTTGCCCAAATAATGATCAATTCGATAGACCTGAGACTCAGAAAATCTGCGATTAATCATTTGATTAAGTTCACGAGCACTTGAAAGATTCCTTCCAAATGGTTTTTCGACAATTACTTTTGATGCACTAGCCGTATTATGATGCAATCTCGCCAATCCACTGTTACCAAGATTTTCTAGGATAGGTAAAAATCCAGAGGGAGGAGTCGACAAATAAAATATACATTGAAAAGGTTCATCCGATAATTGTTGGATTTCATCAATTCTTTGCTTCAGTTCTTCAAAACTTGCCAGATCATCATAAGCTCCTGTATGAAACGATATGTTGGGGGCAATTTTACTCCACTCTGCATCCTCTATCGGGCGACGTGAATGAGCGACCAATGAATCTTTAAGCAATGCCTTAAACTGATCATCTGAAGTTTCTTTTCTTCCGTATCCAATAAGGAAAAATTTATCCGGAAGAAGCCCGTCCACAGAAAGATTGAAGAGGGCAGGCACTAGCTTTCGGGCAGTCAGATCGCCAGAGGCGCCAAAGATCACCATTACAGTTGGAGGAACACTTCGTTTTCCAGTATCAGTCATAAAAACATTCAACTATATATTTCAGCATGAACTATGGAAAGAGGGAAACGTTTTGATGATGCAATAGCGTTTCACCTGATCCTTTAAGATCTATTTCAATCACATCAAAGCGGTATACTGAGTAACGGTTTCGGTGCAGCCTTAAAAAGTCATTGCATGCTCGAAGGAGCGTTTTCTTTTTTGCCTTGGTTATTGAAGAATAACCATGGTTTAAAGCTTTTGCCGATCGTGCCCTGACTTCAACAAACACTAAACACTCGCGATCCATGTAAATTAAATCAATTTCACGCCGTGCGTCCAATGAACTTCGCCAATTTTTTGCAATAAATTTGTAATTTTTCTTTTGCAGGTAATGTGAAGCTAACCACTCGCCATACCATCCTCTCGTGTGGTTTTTATTGAGGGATGGTCTGAAACCCAAAAACCAAATCAATTCATAAAATATTCTAAGCAGAAAAAACTTGGTCATCTCCAATGGTGCTTTGGATATCGACCGGCTAATTCTTTTCGAACTTTCGGATATGTGCCTTGCCAAAAGCTTGGAAGATCGGTGGTTCTTTGAACGGGTCTTCTATTTGGGGCAAGAATTTCAATTACTACAGGATGTTGCCCGTAAACTATTTTTGGGTGTGCTTCGATATCATAAAGATCCTGAAGGATCGCCCTTAAAATGACCTCACCTCCGCCTCTGGAATAATCAAGTTGGTAAGGTCGTCTGCCATTTTTTAAATCAATGGTTTCAGGAGTGGCTTCTTCGAGAAGCCTCTTCTCATCCCCACTAAGCGTATTCAGAAGCTCTGTAAATACTTCGCTATTCTTAATTTCTTTCCACGAGGAAGCGGATAAGCAGATTTGTTCAAAAAAAAGAAGTTTCACCTCATCGTCCAGTTCTTTGATCTCAAAATCTGGAAAATAAATAGCAAGAAAACTTCTTCGCTGTAATAATTGCTCAACCTGACTAGTCCAGTTTTTGAGCTTTAAATCACCATGAAATAGGGCTCTGGCATATGCTTTTGCTTTTTTCTCTCTGTCAGAAATTTCAGTCTCTTTGCTAGAAAGAACAAGCATGCCCCATTCTTCAGTATCTTTTTGCAGAACTTTTCGAGTTTTAAGATCAAGGTATATTTCCTGTTTTATTTTAATTTTATCTGCCGCAAATTCACGAATGTCATTTTTGTCTATCCCCGTAACCCATTCCATTTCCAAGGTTATTGAACCTCGAATTTTTTTCTCAACTAGTTGAAGGGGTAAGACAAATTCTTCGACCCCCAAAACTGATCTTTTACTAAGGTGAAGCCTTCTTCCCAAAATATCCTGAAAAATATTTCGACCACTGCTTAATAAAAATGACAACGAGTTTGGAAAGCAGCGTAATAAAATTTGGGACAAATTTTTGCAGTTTGGAATTTGTAAATTATAATCTTGTTGTATTAGCGCACATAGTGAACGGGCAACTTTTTCTGCATTTTTACACCTGCCTGCATGAATACCCATGTTCCTGCAATGATGAACGGAAAAATTATTACGCGATGCTTCCTCAAAAGCCAAAAGCAAACAGTAAGGATCGGAGCGTAAAATAGGTAATGGACAGAAGTCCTTCAACGCATCAAGTTGAACTGGTGGCCTTTCATCAAGCATTGCCAGAAGTAATGCAATTGTAGAAGCATAGCCAATTTGCTGAGCCTCCAGCAAGGCATATGCCCATGTTGGGTGAACTGGTAGCCCCGCCATCATCTCTCCGCGAATCGTTAAGTCCCCTGAATGGGTAATTGCACCTAACGAGATTAGCTTAGCTTTAACTTCTGCAATCGAGGACTCGGAAATAGGCTCAATTAAATCAATCTTCTCCAGAAAAAGATCAAATCTAAGTAGATTTAAATAAATCTGGCTGAGATCTATCCTAGAAATTTCTGGCGGATCAAATTCAGGGAGTCCTGTTTGAGTATTTTGGGACCATAAACGAAAGCAATACCCAGCTCCAGTACGGCCCGCCCGACCAGACCTCTGCTCAGCAGAGCTTTTACTAATTGGTTCGGTGAGCAAGGAATTGATACCTCGGTTACGATCGTATCTTAATTTTTTTGCTGTACCAGTATCTATCACAATGCGAACACCTTCAATAGTTAAGGAAGTTTCTGCGACATTAGTGCTAACAATTATCTTTCTTTTTGCATTCGGTATTAATGCCCTGTCCTGTTTTTCAGGAGGCAAATCTCCATAGAGAGGAAAAACCTCTAACCCGCTTGCCCAACTATTGGATAAGATGGAATTTACCGTCTTTAAGATTTCATAAGCACCATCCATAAAGATAAGAATATCTCCTTGAAGCTTGTGTAGAATCTTGGGCAGTAATTCAACAACTGCCTTCCAGACCGGTATATCTGCTGCAAATGAACGATATTCTATTTGAACAGGGAATGTACGACCCGTAAATTCTAATGCTTGAGAATCCGGCAAAAAAAGGGTTAAGGCTTCGAAGTTCAGGGTTGCAGAGGTTACAATAATTCGAAGCTCAGGTTTTTGTGATTTCCAAATTTTTAAAGCCAAAGCTAGGCAAACATCAATTTGTGCACTCCTCTCGTGAAATTCGTCCAGAATTAGAACTTCTATATCCTTAAACTCATCACGATTAAGTAACATGGATAATGCAATACCATCGGTCACATAAATTATGTTGGTTTCGGTCGTGTATTTTTTATCAAATCGAACATGATACCCAACTTCCTTACCTAATGACCAATCAGCTATACGGGCAACTTGAGCAGCAAGCATTCTTGCGGCAATTCGTCGTGGTTGAACCACTAAAATTTTCCCTTTTGATAAACCTTTGGCAGCTAATAGGTAGGGAAGGGCAGTTGATTTCCCTGATCCTGTAGGTGATTTTAGGATAATATGGGCACAGGATTCCCATGTTTTTTTGAATTTTTCAAACTCACGAAAAACCGGTAAATCTCGTATCTTATTCACTAAGAATTGTTTGGGACCTTTGAAATTTTATAACCAAACATTCAACGTTTAGGATTATTCGTTAAAATTTTGCCCAATAGGAGTATAAGTTTTCAATCATTTTAATACCTCAAAACTCAAAAGTTCTTCGGACTTACTCTCCCTGCAATTGGTAGAAAATCAATGGTAATTAAAATAGACTCCTATACTGGTCTAGCATGCGA
>JAYQBI010000097.1:0-5112 GCA_038137235.1 Opitutales bacterium
ACCTGGAAAGGGGATCAACAAAGTGGAGAATATGGGGATGAAGTATGGGAAAAAGTTAAGAATTATAACAACTCGAATTATGACGACTTTTCCTCTCTAATCAGAAATTCTTTTGCTAATGCAGTCTCACAATTTGAGGATTGTTCAATTGATTTGTTGCACATAGATGGTTTGCACACCTATGACGCAGTAAAAGAGGACTTTGCCACATGGATCCCAAAAGTAAAAAGAGGTGGGATTGTTTTACTTCACGACATAGAAGAAAGGAAAGAGGGCTTTGGCACTTGGAAATTTTGGGACGAAATAAAAAATTCCTATCCTGTATTTTCTTTCTCTCATGATCATGGATTAGGAGTTTTGTTTAACCAATCAAAAGATCAGAAAGTTGATTGGTATGTAGAACGGTTCGACAAATTTAATTTGCTAAACAATTACTACCAAGCACGGGCAAAACTTGTCAAAGGTAGGAGTCGGTCTCGAACAATTAACCTAGGTACGAATTGCCCGGATTCAATGATTGATGACCTGACAGATGAAGTAGATGCTCTCCAGGCAAGTTATGATGAATTAGAGAATTCGTTCAATCAGACGATTGATCAAAATATTCAACTAAGTGACAAAGTAAGAAGGATGAAAAACTCGTTTTCATGGCAAGTTACTTCGCCGTTAAGATTTTTCAGAAGAAAATTACTCGACCCGTTTTTGCGTAAAGGATCAAAAAGACTGAAGCGAAACACTTACCAGGAA
This sequence comes from Opitutales bacterium, assembly GCA_038137235.1. Lineage (GTDB taxonomy): Bacteria > Verrucomicrobiota > Verrucomicrobiia > Opitutales > Seribacteraceae > Chordibacter. The sequence continues at coordinate 748 of JAYQBI010000097.1, forward strand.
TGGGTTGCTGAAAACGATACATTAACGGATCAGAAGATCAAAAAACTCAGCCTTGATTACCAGGCTCTAAAAACCTTACCAAAACTTTCTATTATTTTACCTGTGCATAAGATTGCCCCAGAAATTTTGAGTGAAACCATTCTTTCTGTAAAAGAGCAGATTTATCAAAACTGGGAGTTAGTAATTGTTGATGATTGTTCGAATTCTGAAGTATTGAAAAAAAACATTTCTGAATACGCACAATTGGATTCCCGAATTCTACCCTTTTTTTTAAATGACCATTGTGGAATAGCGGATGCCTCTAACTTTGCTATTAAGCAAGTGAGTGGAGACTATGTACTATTTCTTGATCACGATGATCTCTTAAGGAAGCATTCCTTACTTAAATTTGTTGAAGCCATTGAGGGCAATCCAGCAGCAAAATTGATTTATTCTGATGAGGATAAAATTAATCTATTCGGAAATAGAGTCTCTCCTCACTTTAAGCCGGATTGGAATCCAGATCTTTTACTCAGTCAAAATTACATATGTCATCTATGTTGCGTAAGTACGAATTTAGTTCGTAAGATAGGTGGCTTTAGAAGCGAATTTGAGGGGTGTCAGGACTGGGACTTAATCCTGCGAGCAACCGAGAGACTCACCAAGGATGAAATCTTACATATTCCTGAAATTCTTTATCACTGGAGAAAAGGTCGGCATTCAACTTCTAGTAATGTAAGAGCAAAACCAGATATTCTAAAAAATAGTTTGAAGGTGATCGAGTCCGCACTGCAGCGAAGAGAAGTTTCGGCAAAGGTGTATCCTGCATTAGGCAAAAATAATTATGTTCACATCAAATATAATTTGCCCGAGGAACCCCCTTTAGTCTCAATTATCATTCCAATAAGAGACCGAGTAGATTTATTGGAAAAATGCCTAGCAGGGGTAGCTGATTGCAACATTTACCAAAACTTCGAAGTTATCATCATGGATAATGGTTCAACTGAGAAAAGAACCTTATCTTTTTTGAATAAATTACAAAAAAAACCAATGTATCGAGTCATCTCTCAGCATGGACCATTTAATTATTCAAAAATTAACAATGAAGGAGCTCATCAAGCAAAGGGCTCTTTCTTGCTTTTTCTGAATAATGATGTGTTCCCCGTAAATAATTCTTGGCTGGAAGAGATGGTCTCCCATGCGATTCGTCCCGAAGTCGGATGTGTGGGTGCCAAACTTTTTTATCCAGATAGAACCATTCAACATGCCGGTGTGGTTTTTGGCTTAGGTGGAGTAGCTGGTCACGCATTTAGAAGATTTCCTGAGAACCACCCTGGCTATATGAGCAGACTTCAGCTTGTTCAAAATTACTCTGCGGTTACTGCCGCCTGCTTAATGGTTAGAAAAAATATCTTTTTTGAAGTTAATGGATTTGACGAGGAGAACCTTGCTGTCGCCTTTAATGATGTAGACCTTTGCTTAAAGATTAAGGAACTGGGTTATTGGAATTTATGGACTCCTCATGCACAACTCTTTCATCAAGAATCAGCTTCAAGAGCGAGTGATCAAAAAGGGAAAAAGTTAAAGAGATATTTAAGAGAAGCTAATTTTCTTAACGAAAAGTGGACACAATGCATGAATTACGATCCCTCCTACAATCCAAATTTAACAACCAGGCATGAAGATTTTTCTTTTTATGAAACTGTTTTAGATGGCAAAAAGAACTGAACCGAGTCTAGTTAGCAAAACATGACTCTAACTGGTTCATACCTAAGAGTGGTTTTCGAACTTTACCTTAAGAAAAACTCTTCTTATTACGCGAAATATTTACGGGATGAATTAATGTTTCTCTCCAACGCATTTGCCAGAGAGCATGTGTCGATTATTGACTTACCTGATTTATTAAGAGAGGGAAGGGGCGAGGGTGGTGTGTTTGCCTTTTTGCACTTTGGGAATTTTTTTCTCTCAGGTGCGGCGCTATGTGAGAAACTAGGAGTTGAATATACTGCAATAGCATCAAAAGTTAATATGCAGTTTATGTCTGAGGAAGAGAATGCTTTTTGGGAAATGGTTCATGCAAATGCGTCCGCTTGTTACTCAAGGAAATTGTTTTTTACTTCTGATTACCCAAAATCAATGATCGACTGGGTAAAAGCGGGAAAATACCTGGGTGTTGCCATGGATGTTGATGAACAGGGGAAAAGAAATAAAAGAACCGGTTTTGAGTTCCTGGGAAAAACTGTTTTTTTACAGACCAGTGCGGCAAGAATAGCCAAAATTGCTCGTAAGCCATTAATCCCAATGACAATTGTTTTTTGCCCAATTAGAAGGAGACATAAGTTGTTTTTTGGAAAACCGATTGAGGTAACTGATGTAGTTGATGCATCTTGCCAGGTACTAAAAAGTATCGAACAGATTATTAAAGGTCATGAATACCAGTTTTTTCATGATATTCACCAAACATTCCAATCCGCGAACTAGACTCTGCGACTATTTTACTTTTCGTTTAGATCAAGCCATTGGTGGGATAAGTGAACAATTCCCTGCTCTAGATCTTCTTGGGTAACCTCAATTGATATGGCATTGGATACCGCATCCAAGGTTTGAATCCCATGTTCGCAGAACAAGCTTAGATCAATTGAGTAAATCCCAGATAAAAGAGGGAGCTTTAAAAATGTAATTTCAAAAAATGGGTCACTATCATTCGGGGAAATGGGAAGAGCACCGTCATTGAGGGATCCGGCAGATGCAACGATTTCACCATTTGCTCTCCTGATTGAAACCGCAAGCGTAGGATTTCTGTCTTTGGTGATATAACAAACCCTGATCGATAAATCATCTATCCGTGATTTGAAGACGGCATTATTTTTAATACTTTCTCCATTTTTTAAAAAATTTATTTCCCCAAAGTGTGTTCTTACTGGTGCATTTTTATTTTTTGCGTTTTGAGGGAAAGCATCAGCTGTTTGAATATTTTTTACGAGAAGTTCTTCGTTGTAGGCGGTGGTTACTGACTTAGTATCTCCAATTTTTTTAATTTCTCCATGGTCGAGCCAGATTGCCCGATCACAAAGAGCTTCCACTTGATAAATTGAATGCGAGCAAAAGAGAATGGTCGTGCCGGAATGTTTTAATTCCAAAATTCGGTTCAGGCATTTTCGTGAAAACTCCTGATCGCCAACTGAGAGAACTTCATCGATGATCAGGATCTCTGGTCTTACACAAGTTGCGATCGAAAATGCCAATCTCATTAACATTCCTGAAGAATATGTTTTAACCGGTTTTTCAACGAAGTCACCAATGCCAGAAAACTCAATAATTTCACTGGCGGCCTGCTCAATTTCAACTTTTGAAAAGCCCATCGTTGCACCGCTTAGGTAAATATTTTCCCTTCCGGTAAATTCAGGATGAAAGCCAGCTCCTAATTCTAAAAGTGCACCAATTTTTCCCTGCACAATGATTTCACCCATTGTTTGCTTTAAAGTTCCACAAATTAATTGAAGGAGCGTGGATTTACCGGCACCATTTTTACCAATTATCCCGACCACTTCGCCAGAATTCACCTGAAAGCTTATATTACTAAGAGCACGAAATCCTTTATTTTTTCCACCAGGTAGAAAGAAGTTTTTTATGGTAGAGAGTGAATCCGACTGAGTGCGAAATTCCTTAGTAATGGATTGAACGCTTATCATTAATCATAGATACTAACTTCTATATACCCCGCAAAACGAGTATTTTTATCTCCCTGCAACAGATTATTAATTTCTAAATCACAAAGCTTAAATTAAACCTAAGATCAATATGATCATATTACTTGGAAAAACCGGCTACATTGGTTCACAAATTCTCGAGAGTTTTAATCAAGCAGGTTCGGAAATTTCTGGTATATCGAGAGAAGAAATTGATTATTACAATCACTCCGAACTGCGAAATTTATTAAGAGAAGTAAATGCCAGTTTTTTGATCAATGCAGCTGGTTTTACCGGTAAGCCAAATGTGGATGCATGTGAAACAGAAAAGTACGAATGTTTGCATGGTAATGCCGTACTACCTGGTATTATTCGTGAAGTCTGCGAAGACCTAAAAATTCGATGGGGGCATGTATCGAGTGGATGTATTTACTCAGGGAGAAGACCAGATGGAGGAGGTTGGAGAGAAGACGATGAACCAAATTTTTCATTCCGGTCACCACCATGTAGTTTTTACAGCGGAACGAAAGCCCTTGGGGAAGAGGTGTTGGAGGGAGCAGAAAATTGCTTCGTATGGAGATTGAGAATACCTTTTAACCATGAGCCAAGTCCAAGGAATTACTTACAAAAGCTATTAAATTACGAAAATTTACTAGAGGCGGAAAACTCTGTTTCTCACCTAGAGGAATTTTGCCAG
>JAYQBI010000098.1:0-5058 GCA_038137235.1 Opitutales bacterium
CACTTCAAGAACCTGTTCAAAACCCTCCCCATCAAAGTTCCGTTAAAAACTTTCATGACAACAAACCGATAACCAAGGCTAAGCCAGTTCCTCTATGCAGCCTTGATTTTGATGCTGTGGTAACTTTACAAAGCGGAAAAAATCGTGAAGCACTTTACACCGAATTTTTTCTTCTGGATCAATCGCTATTTGATTTGCTCAACCAAGAAATTGACATAGCAAAATATTCCGGAATATCTTCTTTTGAGGAGTTATGGGCTCAGTCCAGAAAAAGCCCTTACAGATTTCCTGGCATTTATAAGCAGATTAGAAACCGTTTCCTCTCCCAGACCTCTTCTGGACATGGGTATCGAGCCAGAACGGACTTGAACGGATTTGGAAATTTTAAAAGTGTCAGACCAGGCTTATATTTTCTTGTTGGCACTGCTTCACTGGGTACTGTTGGTGTCACTTGGAATGTGCCTGTTTATCTTAGGGAAGGTACAAACAAAACATCACTGACATTATCAAATGCTTCTTGGCGAGAGTGAATTTAAGCTTTACGACCACTACTTCTAATTTATCTAATACCCCTGACAAAATTATTTTATGAGTGCCGAACAATCAACTGATAGTAATACATTAAAACTTAGCTTTAGCCAAAAGGCCGGTATTTTACTTTCCTTTTCTAAGGATAAAATAATCGAACAAATTCAATGTGTTTGGTTCATTATTCTTTATCTAATCGTCTTTCAAGTCTTGGTCCTTGGTTTACCGATTGTGTATTCCCTGATGATAGCCGCTGGCATTATGATCGTTATCATTGGGTTAGCTTTTTTCATGGAAGGCTTACGGCTTGGACTCATGCCTTTAGGTGAGACTCTTGGTTCAACTCTTCCGCGTAAAAAGATTCTTGGCATTCCCTGTTTGCCCACAAGTTTGGCATTTGGCTTTGTTTTGGGAGCATTTGCTACTTTTGCAGAACCAGCAATCGGTGTGCTTAGAGCAGCTGGTGCTGGGGTTGATCCAACGGCTGCCCCTCTATTATGGACGATTTTAAATACCGGTGCTGGACTCTTGGTTAATTGTGTCGGTGTTGGAGTAGGAATCGCGGTTTTGCTCGGAGTGCTTAGATTTTACAAAGGTTGGTCCCTAAAGCCTTTCATTTATGCAGGAGTAGTTATTCTGTCATGCATTACTCTTTACATGCAATTTTCTGATGACAGGCTCAAGCATGTGCTTGGCTTGGCGTGGGATTGTGGTGCAGTCACAACCGGTCCTGTTACGGTTCCATTGGTTTTGGCTTTGGGTATAGGGGTATGCCGAATTGTCTCCACTGGAGGGTCAAGCAATACTGGTTTTGGAGTGGTAACGCTCGCCTCTTTGTTTCCGATTCTTGCGGTTATGTGCTATGCACTTTATTTATTTAACACCGATAATTATTATTACGCAAAGCATTCCACTGCTCAATGGCATATTGAGGCTGGAGAATATGGTAAAAATTACTCAAAGGATTTTCAGAAATTTGGTGAATTAAAAGCTCAAGAGAAAATTGATTCAGAAGGGGGCGTTGGTGAGAATGAACTTGCCTGGTCACTTTCCGTTGAAGAAAGAGAAATGATCCAAAACCACTTGAATAACAATAAATCTTTGCCCGATGGATACACGATAAAAACAAAGGTAGCAGAAGGAAAAATTTCTCCGCAACCTTTATCCGGAGCAAACCGTGAAAATGTTCAATTAAACGGAGCCAAAGTTTATGTTGTAAGAGAGGGTTATAAAGCACCTGATGCTATTTGGGATCCTAACGCTGACATTGCCTCTACCTTTACAAATAAATTAGATTTTTTCCCAAATACATTCAGACCGCAAGAAGTGGATAAAAATAACAACGGAGTTGTTGATCCCGGGGAAGATTTTTACACGATCGAAGCAGACGGTTCGATTAATTATTCAAAGCCCGACGGAAAACTTTCTGGCCCAGACCAAGATCGTGGTGCTCTTGAGGGAGCTATTTGGGCAATTGTGCCACTTTGCTCAATTCTTCTTCTCGTATTGATTGTTGGGCTAAGACAAAAACCAAAACACATGGATGAGCTCGTGATTGGAATAGCATGTGCGGTTATTGGTATGTGTTTGTTTAACTTGGGAATTTCACTTGGGCTTACTCCATTGGGAGAGCAACTTGGTGGAAATGTCGTCTCTAGTTTTGCGGCAATACAACCTTGGCAGTCCGAAGGATTTATCGATCCAATGTTTCATTCATCGACGGTTGGTAAGTGCCTTGCTATCTTATTTGGTTTTATTCTTGGTTATGGAGCAACTTTAGCTGAACCTGCTCTGAACGCACTAGGTGCAACCGTTGAAAAAATAACTGTTGGGGCATTCAAAAAGAACCTACTTATGCAAGCTGTTGCGACTGGAGTTGCTCTAGGTATTGGAACTGGCGTGGCCAAAATTGCATTCAATCTAGAACTTTGGTATCTGTTGATCCCTCCTTATGCGATGCTTTTGATTCTAACTTTTATTTCAAGCGAGGACTTTGTAAATTTTGGTTGGGATAGTGCTGGCGTGACCACAGGTCCGATCACTGTGCCTCTTGTCCTTGCAATGGGTTTAGGAATAGGAGCAAAAACAGGTGCAATTGATGGTTTTGGTGTGCTGTCACTCGCTTCAGTTGGTCCAATCATTACGGTTCTCACGGTTGGCCTACTTGTCAGAAGAAAACCAAAGGATACGCCATCTGCTGAACATCAAACGGAAGCTGCTTAAATGAACAATCTTGCATTAAAAAATAATCTTTCTTTGGTAAATTTAATTCTACCAAAAGACTCTATTGAATCTGTATCAAGGGACCTTCAAAAAGCAGGTGCCAAAGGTATTTTTCACGTATCTGCTCGCGGATCAATTATCAGTGAGGGAGGATTTCTTGCCAAGATGTTTCCCCCACCAGCTCCCGAGCAATGTCTGGTTCAGGTTTTGATTCCCGAATCTGAGAAAGCAAGGATAACCGATGCGGCTATTTCATCGGGAAGGCTTGATCGAGTCGGCTCAGGTGCTATATTCAGTATGTCCTGTGAAAAAGCTTTTCATTCCCAAAACTTTCCACTTGCTGATGGAAACGATGAGACGGAAGTATCTAAGCAGTCTGCGTCATTAGAGGCAATATGTTGCATCTGTGAGAAGGGTATCGCTGAGGATATTGCACAGGCTGCCTTGACTGCAGGTGCTCCTGGCCCAACCGTAACATTTGGAGAAGGTGGTGGTATACGAGACAAAATTCCGCTTTTACGCATGACCAAAGGTCCTGAGAAAGAATTTGTTTGGTGTGTTGTTGATCGCTCGGATTCAAGCGATGTTTTTACTAACATGGCAAGAGCTGGCCGAATTACCGAACCCGGTCGAGGCTTTATGTATTCTATCCCAGTTTCGGATGGATTGATTAATGTTAGTAGCACCGTTTCATCTACTTCGCATGGAGCCAGTATGGAGCAAGTTATTGCTGCAATTGATGACATCAAGGGGGGTAAGGATTGGAGATCCAATGTTGAAAACAAATCATCTTCTCTAAACACAACTTTCTTAAGTGATTTAATTGGTGTATACTGTGTGGTTCCTCGTGATCACTACTCTGAGGTTTACGATTCTATTTTAGATGCTGGTGCTCCTGGAGTTAGTACTAATTTTGGTGTAATGGCAGATCAAACCGGTTCTGGAGAAAATGTATGTAACGAAGAGTGGGCACTGGTATACACTTCCTTATCGCCTTCGTCTGTTGATGAAGTAATCCAAAAAGTTTCTGATAAAATTGATTCTATTGGAATCGATCGCTATGCCTTCTACACTCTACCAATCCCCAGAGCATTAACCTATTTGGGCGGTTAAACGATTGAGTATTTCTTAGGTTTAAAATACTCCAACCTCGCTAACATTAAATCGCAGGATTTAGGTTCTGCGAAAAAGAATAGACGACCATTCGCCCATGGTTTTGATTTGGTAATCCGATGATTCGAAATTGCCTTTTTGCATATAAACATCCAGCACTTGATGAGATTCATTGGTCAAAATTCCCGATAGTATGATCGTGGAATCATTGTGTGCATTGATTATGATTTTATCAGCGTTTGAGATCAGAATGTCCGCTTGAATATTGGCAACTACACAATCGAAATTACCAATTGGTTGTTTGAGATCAAATAAGTCTAATTTGTTGAAGGCTATTTTCCCTTTCAGGTCATTTAAAGAAGCATTTTCCTTGGAGATTCTTACCGCATCCTCATCGTTATCTATTCCAACTACCTGTTGAAAACCAATTAAGACTGAAAGAAGTGAAAGAATACCAGACCCACAACCAATGTCTAAAAGATTATTGGGATTGGGTTGGCAATTTTTATCTTCAATTAAAAATTCAAGGCACATTCTTGTAGATTCATGAATTCCAGTACCGAATGCCATTCCCGGATCAAGAAAAAGAGATTTTTCGTTATTTGGCACATAAAACTCGTTCTTTAGCCAAATGGGAATGAAATGTATTCCCTGATAGCTCCATGGAGAAAAATGATTTTTGTAAGACTCTTTCCAATCTTCATCATGCATTTCATCTTCCGAAAACTGAAATTCCACAAGTGCTCCAATTGTTCTTTCTATCAAAACTCTAGCTTGATCCCTCTTGGCTTTATTTGAAAAAAAACCGTTTAAGGTGCCCTCCCCAGTTAAGTGATTAACTTCCAACGCCCAATTTGAAGGTGCTTGCTCAAAAAGAAACCCCTCTACAATATCAGTATATGAAGGTGGGATGTAGGATGATAATTTAAAAAGGCTTTGTATATTACTCATTAAATTTACGAGCAAGTTCAGTCACGACAGAGGGTAACAATAAGTGTTCGGCTGAATGCACTTTAGCTGTAAGAGATTCTAAAGTATCTGAAGGATTTATGCGGACCGGCACTTGATCAATTATCTTTCCCATGTCCAGTTCATCATTAACCCAATGCACAGTACAACCAGTAATTTTAACACCTAAATCCCAAGCTTGGCGAATTGCATTTAGGCCCCTGAAACTTGGTAGAAGGCTGGGAT
>JAYQBI010000099.1:0-5023 GCA_038137235.1 Opitutales bacterium
CCCCCCACCCACCCAACGCCCGCACAACTAACCATGGGCACAATGGCTCATGACTCCAGGACAGCGTTAGGATGTGCTTTTCCGACTTGGTGGGTAATGACCAATTCAGGGTTTTCCGGGGTCCACTTATGAATGTTGAGAAATTTTTGCCATGCCTTTTCCGCTACGGAAATTCCCGCATGGAGAAGTTCCTCAGAGTCCGTTTGCATAACTAAATCATCCCCCGAGGAGTCGCCTTCGCATAATTCGTTGTGCGAAGTATCAGTTTCGGAGACCCAAGAGCCAAGCGTTGGTTTATCACTACCTGCTAAATCCCGATGAGCAATTGACCATGCCACCGCTCCAGCTCCGATGGTTAGGTTGGCAAAAAATGGTTTGATTGATTTTCGAGTGTGGGAACCGGTATTTAAAATATCGATGGTTTTATCGACCAGTGGAGCTCCATTCTCACCTGCAACTAAAATTGCTCTTCTAATTTGTCCTGATTCGATCATCGAGCCGGCAAGGACTAATCCATTTAAAAATCCAAGGCATGCATTTGAAATATCGAGGATTTGGGTATTTCCACTCAACCCCATAAGTCGGTGTACATACGAGGCTGTCGCTGGTTCAAGCCTATCCCTGCAAACTGCACAGTGTATAAGAAGGTCTACATTTCGTCCATCTATTCCCGTAGCCAGAAGTTTGTTTCCGGCTTCGGATGATGCTTGTGATGGTTTGTAGTGATTGGGCCATAATCTGCGTTCGGAAATGCCAGTCATTAGTTCTAGGCGGCCCGAAGGAAGATTTAGGTTATCGTATAGGGGGGCTAATCGAGATTCAATATCATCAGAGCTTATGATATCACGAGGCAGGGAATAAGCCATGCCCTCAATTGCAACATTTGATAAATTCACCGATTTAATCGCATGGATTCTTGCACAATGTCCTGATCGAAGTAGTTGAGTCCCATTCCGGCATCGATCACTATGCCCTGCCCGTTGATCCCAGAAGATCTGTGACTTAGAAGAAAGGTTGCCAGGTTGGCGACTTCCTGAGTCTCGAGTGCTTTTTTGCGAAATGTAAGTTTTTCAGCAAAAAGGTAGTTTACTAAATACCCAGGGATTCCTGCAGATGCACTTGTTTTTAGCGGGCCGGCATTAACAGAATTAAACCGGACTCTGGTATCTTTGGAAAAAGATTTCGCCAAGTAACGAACGCAACCTTCCAATGATGCCTTTATCGGTGCCATGAATCCATAGTTTTCTGCAGTTACTTCGGTGGATGAGATGCCAATCGTCACCACGGAAGCATCAGTATTAAGGAATGGTTTACATATCCGTGACAATTCAACCAGCGAAAAGGACGATATTTGAGTAGCTTGTAGGAAGTCCTTCCGGTTCGTATCATGAAAAGATTTTAGTCCCTCTGAATAATTGGCAAAGGCGATCGAATGTAATATTCCGTCAAGTTTGAGGTTTTGTTGCTCGCTTAGTTCTTTTTGTAAGCCTTCAATTTCTGATTCGTTTTCAAAATCACAGGTAAAGATCGTCTCATTACAGGACAACAACGATTGTAATTCGGTCTTTCGTTTTTCACTTCTTACACAGTATAAAATTTTGGCACCTTCTTCTTGAAGTAGTTTAGCCACAGACCAAGCGACACTTTTTCGGTTGGCCACACCAACCACCAAAAATGTTTTGTCCTTAAGTTCAAGAAAACTCACTGGGATGAATCTTCTTTAACCATTGCCAGGGCGTAGGACAGGGTAAGTGCGACCTTGCCTTCTTTTCGAACCTCTCCGGTCATAGTGAAAAACTGACCCATTTTATCACCAAGTTTTACCGAGATTTCCACTAGGTCTCCCGGCTTGACCATTCTTTTGAAACGGGCATCCCGAATACGGGATAATACAGGAGTCACGGATTCATCGGTGAGTGACTCACTCTTGAGATGGTCAGCGAGAAAAATTGCACCGGTTTGAAACACAGCTTCACAGAGTAAAACACCTGGCATAATGGGGTTTCCGGGATAATGACCTTCAAAAAAAGGAAACTCTGGCTTGATGGTCAGAGACGATGTGGCACCTTCCTCTGTGATTTCTACAATTTTATCAACAAAGAGAAAAGGTGGACGATGCGGGATGCGGCGATAAATTTCTTCCATGATTTAAGGAAGAGAGCTAGAGAATTTAGGCTTCTCAGGCAACGGCAAAGGTTGAACTTTCAGGGCTATCGTCAGATTGCTCGCCTACCGCACCTCGCAAAAAACTATCAATCTTGTTTGCGGTGATCACGCCGTAATTAATGGTTCCGAGCCACCCTGACATAATGATCCCGACAGATCCTGCATGAAACAGCCCCGGTGCATGTTTTGGTAAATTGTTGGACACTTCAAGACCTTCAAACTTGGTTCCAAATGTGGCACCATTTTCATGATGAGTGTAATATTTTATAGTTCTAGGCGTTGCTGCTTCAATATGATCTACCTTTTGTCTGATTCCAGGAAGAATTTTCTCAAGGGCATCAAGGCTTTCGTCACATAAACGCTGTTTTGCATTCGCATACTCAGTTTCAGATAATTTCCCCCAATCCTTCCACTTTGCATTAAGCGAGGCCACGATGCTGTAACGTGGGTCTTTTCGGTGCGGCCTAGTATCGGGATAGTAAATGGAAAAAGTTCTACTGGTTGTGTGGAAGTCAGCCAGTTCGTCAGTGGAAAACTTCGGTGACTCAGAAGTAAAAATTAAATCACCTACCGATTCTGGGATAGTTGCACCCTTTTTAAGCCCAATGTATACTTGGCATGAAGTATTATTGAGGCGAACTTCCTCTGCTTGTTGGGCAAATTTTTTGGGCAACTTTGAGAGTCCGAGCAATCGCTCGATTGTATTTTTCAAATTAGCGTTGGAGAGAACGGCACCGCATTGAATTTCTTTTCCATTCACGACTACACCCGTGACACAGGGCTTGCCTCTTTTTTCGACTGTAAGCAGTTTTTCAACCATGCATTGCCTGCGTAGTTCGGCACCGTTTTTCCTTAATTCCTGAACCATTTTTCGAATCAAGGAATCTGTGCCATCTTTAAAGGTGTAGATGCCTTTACGCATGAAATTTGTAAATACAATCCCGTAGGCAATGGCGGGATCCATAAATGATGAACCGTTTGCATAGGATATTGGCTCAAGTAGCAATCTCTTGACATCATCGCGTCCAGGAAAAAACTCTTCAAGCAGATCACCAATCGTTCTTCCATCTTTGGCGAAGTAATCCATTTTTTTAAGATGATCGTAGAACTCCTCCACATGGTTCTTCGCAAGCTTGAACTTTTCATGAAGAATGTTTGTGAAGTCAACCCGGTCAAAAGTTGTCCTTAAGTCGTACTGGGGATTAACAAAACGAATATTTTTTAATTGCACAATGGAATCGGCAATCTCTTTGGTCCAGTATCTTCTACAGGACTTGATCATACCAACGGGAAAACCATGGAGCGAGATATCAAAAATATGACCACCTGCACGCTTAAACCAAGTCGCCAGTCCGCCGAACTGGTAGTGGTGTTCGAGGAGGAGAACGGAGTGCCCTTGTTTAGCTAAACAATTTGCTCCGGTCAATCCCCCTAGTCCGCTTCCAACGACCACTACATCGTAGTAATCTTTTACACCCGCCATATGATCTTTAGGCATGAGTATTATAATAACCAAATTTCATTCAGGCACAAGGCATCAATCAATTGGATCTACAAGCTTTAGGTATTTTTCAAAAAATATTTTCGGAGTTTGCTCAACTGGGTCTCCTGGACCACAGAGTTGCTGTAATTTTAATTCTTTCAATAATTGAAAGTCATCCTCATTGAGTCCAAGCGGGGAGATCATTAACCGTTCAAGTTGCATATCAGCCAGCGGGGTAATGCTTTTTAAAGGAAGGCCGACTATGTTTAATTCTGCCAATGGGCAATAACTAAGCGGACGGATTGATTCAATGGGAGAGCCTGGTAAATGAAGGCAGATCAATGGTAAGTCCATTAATGGGGTTAAGTCATTAACCATCGTTGCCCTCATAATTAAATTTTCCAGTTGAGTTTCCTTTAATGGGCCAATGGAAGAAATTCTGGTTGAATTAATATTCAACTCCTTTAAAGCCGCATTATCCAGTGGGGCGAGTTCTGTCACTTTCGAGTTGGCAAGATTTAACCATTCTAAGTTATCAAGAGGAATTGGTCTGAGCTTCGAAACTTCGGTCGTTGCCAAATTTAAACGTTTAATCGGCATATCTGTAAGAAAAGATAAATCTTCAACGCCAGTACGCGAGAGATCCAACTCTTCAAGATCTAGAGATTTTAAGCTGGGAAAGTCAGTCGCCCTACACCCGCTTGCACCAAGTTTTTTGATGGATAATTCTTTGAGTGAACCGAAAGAAGTTTCACAGAGGTCAGGAAGAATAAGTCCCGATAAATTGAATTCAAGAATTTCGGAAAGAGAAAATTCCTCCAAGCGGGTAAAATCAAACTCTTTTATAGGAAGATGACGCAGGTTTTGTAATGAGAAAGGAAGTCTTTGAGTATTAAATCTTACTCCTACACCACCAGGAATGAGATAGACCTCTGCGGTGATTCCCATTTCTTGCAACTCTTTCGTGCATGCTTGAGAGATATCCTGAAAAAAATTTGGTGATCCGGATGTTCGGACCCGTGGTTTACTCGAGATCATTTAAAAACCTGACCAAAGAGAAACTTCGGCAAATCTTCAGGGAATTAAGACGAGGGTAAATCTTTGATGAATAGGTTTCTCCATCTAATTTCACCACCATGTGTCTGCAATTGTATGGGGCCCTCTTCAATAACCGACCTTTTACTGTTTTTTCGGTGCCAGTAATTTACCAAAGGGGCCTCATCGACGACTAAGGTTTGATTGAGCCAAACGGACACTTTAATTCCTTTCATAATAATCCTAAAGTGATTCCACTCGCCAAATGGTTTGTCGGCATGGGTCAATGGAGCCCAGCCTCTGCCAGGTCTATTATTCCATAAACCACCAGAACCCTTC
>JAYQBI010000100.1:0-4988 GCA_038137235.1 Opitutales bacterium
GAGGTGCCTATAATTCCATCAGGACCAGGATCAGTTACAGTACCACTACCAGAAGAAACTGCTCCAAATAAATTATCACCGGCAGCACCCCTTGCATACTTTGACCACTCCACATTGCTCAATAATGCATCAATGCCCCGCTGATTTTGGTTCGTTAGGTCGACCATCACAAAGATGGTATCAATTCGTGCAAGAGGAAGGGGTTGATCTAATGACTCGATCATTCTGCCAATTTCATCGATATCGGCCTTGGTTCCATAAACCAAAATTGCGTTACTTCTCTCATCTGATGAAATGGTTACAAAATCACTAAATTCATGAGCCCCATCGGATCCTGAAGTGTCACCAGAAGGATCGGATGCACTATTTGAAGCAGTCGATTCCTGCCCCCCGGGCAGTTTAACACCGGTCGGATTTTTCTGAGTTGCCTGAGCACGGGCAGCTACATTCTTCCCCTGAAGTTGTTGCTTAATTCGCTGTTGGTTCTTAATCACCTCATCAAGAATACCCTGAATCTCTTTGGATTCTGCATGCTGCAATTTAAACAGCTTGCTGGTAGTTTTCATTTTTACTGGAGCGTCCAAAGTTTCGATAACGAATTTAAGGGTCTCCACATTCTCTTCCCTGGTTACGATAATCAATTTACCTGTACGTTCATCCGAATCAACTTTGGTAGTTCCTCCGAGAAAAGGCTTTAGGCTTCCATCAATCATTCCTTTGAGCTTACTCTCCAGTTCTCTGGCACCGGCATGTTTTGTGGACCAGACAAAAAAATCAGTCCCCAAGTCTTCCTTACGAATAGGTCGGTCAATGGTTTCCAGCAGCTTTTCCATTCGTTGCAGGTTTAGAAGAGAGTCGGTGACTAAAATACTGTTTGCCTTCTCAAAAACCAGAAGTGCTCCAACATTCGGCGTGGAGAAAGGATTAAGTTGTTCCCTAACCTCCAAAGCAGGGGCATAATCCAAATGGAACATTTTGATGTAGATTCTTTGGCTGGGAGGATAAGCAGAGGCAGGACCATCTAGCCAGATCGGAACATGGACATTCATTCCAGTGGCGGGAACGGCTTTATAGAATTGATCATCAATTTTGGAAATACCAACTCCATTCATCGCCAATAAACTCTCCAATGCACTCAAGGTCTCACGTTTGGAGAGAACATTCATGCTATCGAAAGTAATCTTCACCTGAGGTAAATTTTGTGGCCGTAAAATATACCGACCTGTGATCATTTGGATCATGTCCAAAATCATATTGGAATCCTGATCCCTCAGCCTAAGGCGCTCCAAGGGTTCATCCAATCCTTCAATCAATGAAAGTTCTGCAGGATCTGTTAAAATACCCAAAGCAAGATCTTCAGCAGAACCTGAAGGAGGAGTTGGCGCAACCGGGGGCGACTCGTCTGGAATCTCCTCCGCTGGAACTTGCCCTAACAGGGGAAAGATAAAAAGAGACGAACTAAGAAGAAAAAAGAAGACAAATTTCATTGGTCGTTAAATTCAACAGAGCTAACCTCAAAACTTGCATCAAAAGTGGTAGGATCGTAAGGTCTGGATTTTGGAGGATAATTTGGTTCAATTTTCACTTCACTAAGAAACATGAACGGACTTTCCTTCCGAATCAAGCTGGCAAACTCATTGACTTGTCCGTAACTGGCCCGATCGAAGGTGATTTTCACTCTGTGTTGTGAGTAACGCTCCCTTTCATCGGTGTCCAATTCTCGATAGTCCCTGGCTGGAAAAACTTTATCTGCCAGACTCGATGCACGATTGCTGAGATTTTTTTTGTTATAGCTTTTATTTTTTTGTTCAATTTTTTGCTGCTCCAATGCCTGGTTAATAATCGGCTTCAGGTTAATAATACCCTTGTATCCACTAATCGCATTTTGGGTCAATTCCCACTGTTGGTAAAGGCTGATTGACCGCTCGATAGTTTTAGAGAAGCCAAGAACAAGGCCAACCCAAATCAAAATGGTTAACAACCGCTGTTCGCGCGGGCTAAGTCTGAAGAAGAATTTTTCCAATAATCTCATTACTTGGATTGATCAGACTCAGGTGGCAGGGGCTCCGTTTTAGCTTCCTGCAAATCAATTTCTACCTCAAAGGTTGTTTTGCCTCCATCACTCTTAATTTGGCGAATTTCCTCCCCTCCTCTACCTTTTCGGATCTGGGCAACACCATTGTTCTCGATATTACTGATAAAGGTATTAACAGATTCAACATTTATTCCCTCCCCCTCTAGCTTCACATGACTCCTTGTCTCAAAATGAGCTTTGCTGAACCACAAACTAGGTCGATCCTCTGTCCCACCCCGATGTACAGTTAATCTGGCAATTGCTCCAAAGGGGTCTATGCCACCCAGTTTATTTTGCTTCAACTTTTCCAGAAGTTTCTGAGATTCCAAGACCAGAGGTACTTCCCGAGCCATATTTTCAGAAATTTCACTCTCTGCGTCCTGCTTCAACTGAAAGACCTCTACAGTTACAAAGCAAAGGAGTAAGAGAACGGAAAATACGGCAGAAGTTTTCAAAGCCCTCCATAATGACCTTTGCTTAAGGCGCTTTCTTTTCTCATACTCCTTAAAGGATGGGGATCTAAGATCGTGGTTCCACAATTCATCTGCTGACATCCTCACCGCCTGATCCAGCTTCAGGGAAGAATCTTGTGCCTCCTTCCAGCGGTGCTCAAACTCAAAAAAACCATCAGGATTTCGAAACACATCCCCTGCGACTAAAACATCAGGAATTACCTGGTAATTTTCCAAATCAGATAAGGAAAGCAATTTGCTTCGGACTACTGCAAAAGACTCCTCATCTGTCGGATCAAATGGCAGGGAGTAGATCCGGTCTGGAACAGAGCTCTCGGGACTAAATGAAGCAGCAGTTAATGTTTCGTCATGAAGGAACAAAACGATTGTGGGTTTATCGTGAACGGTTCCCAAAAGACTCACGAAAGATGGAAATACCCTTCTGAAAAGCTCTAGGTTTTCCCACCCCAACTTTCCGAGCTTACTCACAGGAGTCGCAAAAATTAAAATTTTATTCGTGTTTGAACAATAATGATATCCCCAAGCTAACTGCTCTGCAGGATAGGGAGAAAACCCAGGATTACCAAGCAATTCAGTAGCAAAGTTCTGAATCTGGCGCTCAAACTCCAGGGGATCTTTCTTTTCCTTAACCGAGGAACGTACAGACGAAGGCACTGACAAAGATTCACAAAAAAAGTGCTCACCCGGAATACGCAAGGTGACCTCTCTCAAATCACCTATGAAAAAACTCGGGGATTTATCTTTTGGATCCGCCATATTTATCAAAAAAATCTAGATTCCGGCTAAATTCTAGTCGATCAAATTCTCATTTTCCCGCATAGATAGAATTCGAAAAGGATAGTTAAGAGAAACATTCTGTGCCGCTCTGGGTCTTACTTTTTCCAGAGGATTTTTCGAAGATGCTCCGGGTGAGTTTTTACCAACCTTAGAATCAGCTGAAAGAATCGCTTGCAGCTTAAATCTGGCCTTCCCTCGTGATATGGTAATGATGACCCTGAATAGACTTGCAGTGCATGAAATCTTAATGCCGCGAATACTTTGCAACTGGGCAAGATTAGGGTCTGCTAAATTCGTAAAATACGGTTCGGAACCACTGCCAAACCTGGGTCCTGCAAGAATCTCCTCGTGTAAGGAATCGTTATCTCCGCAAAGGAATCGTTTCAGAAAGGAACTAGCTCCATTAATATTTAAAGGTCCTTCATTAAAAAAAGAAAAAGCTGATCGAAAGTTTTGCATATTGATCGTCTCGCTCCCATTCTCAGCAAAGAATAATCCCATGTATTCATTACTATCCTCATCAAAAGAAAAACCTTTGATCATTCTAAATTCCTCAAAGCTCTGAACTTTTTTCCCAGGAGTGAAATAAGGGGGATCAAATTTGTCATAGTAATTATCCTCCGCTCCCTCTTCACGCTCATCATCATCGGCATCCTCCCAATCCATCCAGGCATCATAGTAGGGTTCTCCGTCATCTTCATCGACCCGGCTTCCTGATCGGCTATGCATCTGGGCAAATAATGAAACCAAATCTTTTCTCGAAGCATTCTTCGGATTTATTTTAGCGGATTCATCAACGATTTTAATTGTCCAGGAAATCATTGGATCCAGTGGGCTAACTTCAGCCCAACTCAAGGGGTCCCCCCATCCTTGAGCGGGATCATAAAGTGCTCCCTCGATCGTTCTGAATTCATTTAAAACACCAACCGCTAAGTCCAGAGCGGAATATGCATTTACTCGAAGATCATCCCTTCGGTGTTGTTGGCTTACATGCCTGAGTTCCTGTACAGTCTCCTCCATTAAGCGCAAGCAGAGCACGGAGATAAAAACGATCAAGGCGAGAACGAAGACCAGAATCGCCCCCTTCTTGCTTTGATTCCTCAATTGATTCATTTAGGTTCCTCGGCTATGCCGCTGGGAATCGGCCGATCAATCGCAAGGGAAACGACTCGCTCCAGGTTTTCTTCATCCCACTTGAAGACAAGCTTCGCGAACGCAGGCAATCTGAAGTCTCCACTATCAATATCCTCTTCCAATTCATCCACGATCTCCCATCTTTTGAGATCATCTTCGGTATCATCTTCATCGCCGTAGTAACAGTAAAAGACTTCGGTGCAAAATGGGCTTACCACAGTACAAAAAAGTTCATCATCATCTTCCGGTTCCCGGATCCCTTTTTCATTTTTTTCCAGATCCTGGAGATCTGAGTACCAAAGTAATCTCAACCCATCCCTTTCATCGATCTGAAGAAACACATGCACCCTACTGGCAACACTCCCTGGTTCTGGCCAGAAAAATAAAGGTGGAGCCTCCCTAAGGTAAAATCGTACCAAAGGATCATCGGATTCAGAAAAACCAGGAGCCCGATCGAGGGTAATTGCTTTTTTCTGTGAATTAAGCCCATCCCTAAGCGTGGCCTCCTCCAGCATAGCGGTCAGAAAATT
>JAYQBI010000101.1:0-4864 GCA_038137235.1 Opitutales bacterium
CGTGTTTCCAATAGGCATCCACCAGGCTGGGGCCTATTCCCCCGTCGAGGTTGGGGCCATGGCAGGTCACACAGATTTGCGAATAAATTTCCTGTCCGCGTTCCAAACTCGCAAAGGAAAGTACAGGGATGAGTAAAAGGGTGATTTTGGCTAAAAAAATATGATGGGTCATAAAGTGAATATTCCTAGGGGAGGCATGATGAGGTATCAACTTTGTTAATAAAAGGCATAAATTACCACTCCAATTCCATGTATAATTTGCCAGTGTGATTGGACATACGATGGATCTTTTGAATTGGTTTTTGATCAAGGTTTTTGTTGTTTTCAAAGGACTCCAAAGTCAGGATGCTTTGACGAATGAAACCTAAAGCAATCATTTTCTTTACATTGCTTGCCGTAAGCAGCCTGTGTGCGGATGAAAGACCCAATGTAATTTATCTCAATGCGGATGACCTAGGCGTCATGGACGTAGGCTTTATGGGAAGTAAAATCTACAATACGCCGAATTTGGATCGCCTTGCCAGGCAGGGAATGATCTTTACCGATGGCTACGCCCCGGCGGCAAATTGCGCTCCCAGTCGGGCGGCGTGCTTCAGTGGGCAATGGGCATCCCGTACGGGGGTCTACACGGTAGGAAAGTCAGAAAGGGGGGAGGCGAAAGACCGCATGCTTATTCCCACGCCCAACCGTACGCATCTCAAAGATGAAGTCATTACTATCGCTGAGGAATTTAAAAGAGCGGGCTATCGCACTGCTCAGATTGGCAAATGGCACCTTGGGGAAGATCCGACCACCCAGGGAATTGATATAAATATTGCCGGGAATACCCGTGGTTCCCCGAGTTCATATTTTAGCCCGTACAAGAATCCAAACCTGAAGGACGGACCCAAGGGCGAGTACCTGACCGACCGTCTGACGGATGAAGCGATCAAGATACTGGAGGCGTTCAGGGATGATCCGTTCTTTTTGTATTTTCCTTACTACACCATTCATACCCCACTGCAGGGTCGTCCGGATTTGAAGGAAAAGTACGCATCCCGGGGGAATGGTCTTTCCGACTATGCCGCGATGGTGGAATGCCTTGACGAGAATGTAGGTCGCTTGTTGTCCGCATTGGATAAGCTAGGGCTTTCAGATAATACCCTGGTTTTATTTTCTTCAGACAACGGAGGGATCCGCAAACTTTCCCCGCAGGATCCCTGGCGGGCTGGAAAAGGGTCCTATTATGAGGGAGGTATCCGCGTGCCTCTGACGGTTCGCTGGCCCGGAGTGGTGGAGCCGGGGTCCACCTGCGCGGTACCCGTGACCGGATTGGATTTTTATCCCACCCTTTTGGAGGCGATTGGGACGGATCCTTCTCCGGGCAAGGTTATGGACGGAAACAGCATTCTGCCTTTGCTTACTCAAAGAGAAGAATTTCCGGAAAGGCGCACGCTCTACTGGCACTTTCCTATCTACCTGCAAAATTATGCGGGAGAGGAGGATCAGTCGAGGGACGCAAAGTTTCGTACCCGTCCAGGTTCGGTATTACGCAAAGGAAAGTGGAAACTGCATCAATACTTTGAGGATGGAGCCCTGCTTCTGTTTGATCTTCAAAAAGATCCGGGAGAAACCAACAACCTTGCCCAATCCAAACCCGGCAAGTTAAAGGAACTGAAAGACGATCTTTACGCCTGGCGGGAGCGGGTGAACGCACCGGTACCGACGAAGCTTAACCCAAAGTACGTTCCCACAAAAATCATCAACCGGTAATGCAGTGAGCGCTAAACCGTTAGCACTTTTTCTCTTTCTGGCTACTGCATGCATGCTCGATGCACTGGAGCCTGACCAGCGTTTGTACAAGAAGATCGATGGGCATGAATTATCTATCCATTGCTTCTTTCCCGAAGGGCATGATTTTAAAACGGACCGTAAGCCAGCGATTGTTTTTTTCTTTGGGGGTGGATGGGTAGGGGGCACGCCCAAACAGTTTTATCCGCAGTGCGAGTATCTGGCCAGACGGGGAATGGTGGCGATGTCTGCGGAGTACCGGGTTGCCTCCCGTCACAAGACCACCCCCTTTGAATGCGTAAAGGATGGAAAATCCGCCCTTCGCTGGATCCGTAAGAATGCGGACAAAATGGGAATCGACCCCCATCGGATCGGAGCAGGCGGGGGATCGGCAGGCGGGCACATTGCCGCTGCTGTTGCCGCCGTACCGGGATTGAATGAGGCAGGGGAGGATCAGGCAGTTTCGTGTCTACCAGATGCCCTCGTCCTTTTTAATCCAGTCTATGACAACGGGCCTGAAGGCTTCGGGTATTCAAAGATGAGGGATCGGTACAAGGAGATCTCGCCTATGCACAACCTCAAGGAAAACATGCCTCCAACCATCGTGTTCCTGGGAGGCAAGGATAAGTTAATCCCTGTCTCCATCGGCGAAAAATTCCGGGACCAAATGAGGGAACTTGGTAACCGGTCAGAACTTTTTGTCTATCCTGGCCAGCCCCATGGGTTTTTCAATAAAGGAAAACCAGGTGGCTACTTTTCCAGGACCATGGAGGAGACGGACCGCTTTCTGGTTTCCCTTGGATGGCTCAACAAAAATTAGGCAAAAAAATTTTCTTCCTTTGGTGGTGGAAGGTTGCCAATTTCCACCATCCGTTCTTTGATCCTTCCTGATGGATCAGATGAGATCAAGAATTGGATGGATTGCAGTAACTCTGGCGGTGGTTGCCTTGGTTGATTATCTTTGGATCGTTCCCGCCAACCAGACCTATGCCAAGCGATACCTCAATGAAAGCATTGTGCTGTCTGCATCCACCTATGCCACCTGCCGGGTAATCAATGGAGGGGTCTCCTCCCTGCAGGAATCAAGTATCAGTATCAGCCCATGGGGGGTGGGCCTCGAGTATGAGGCCGGGCAGATTCTTGATCCCATTAACGATGCGGTGGAACGCCTATCGGAAGCCTGCGTTCATTCTATGGCCCTGCTTGGTGCCCAGCGGATTGTTCTGGGAATCATCAACCGGTACGGGATGGTTCCGTTCTACCTCGCATTGGTCGCTTTTTTGGGACTGGCCTTGTGGGGCAAGGGTTCCCGGTTTGCCCGGTTGGCCGGTCGGCTGGCGATCATTCTTCTGTTGTTGAGGATCTCCACTCCGGTACTTTGTTTTTTGGGAACTTTGCTCAACCATCAATACTTTGATCCACGGATCGAATCACATTCCGGGGAACTTGCCAAAGTTCATCAACTGGCCATGGCTGAATTTGAGACGGAAGCCCCGCAGGTGGCGAGATCGTCCGCCGGTATCGAGGATCCCTTGTCCATGCTCCCAGATATTTTTCTGGAGATAGGAAGAAAAGTGGCGGGGTATTCGCAGTGGATGAAAAATCGGGCGGAGGCCCTGTCTGGTGCTCTCGCATACCTGAGGGATCATTTCACCGAGATTCTCGAAAGCATGACTGCTCTGTTCGTACTCATTCTTGAGAAGATCATACTGTTGGCAATTCTTCTGCCCATCGGACTGCTCTTTTGCTTGCGCAAGGCATACCGCTGGCTGGCGGAGGAGGAACTGGACCAATGGATAGGCAATTTATTTTCGGGTTCGGAAAACAAGAACTAAGGGTTCATTCAGAATACAATCTCTTCCAATTATGCTAAATGAATCCAATGAGTTTTCCCTCGATGCACCAGCAGTAAAGCCTGCGGTTCGCCGCCCTTTGGCTGAGCGGATGCGCCCATCCACTCTGGGTGAAATGATTGGCCAGGAACATTTGCTGGGAGAAAAACGCCTCCTTCCCAAACTCATCCGGGAAAACCGGGTGGGCAACCTGATCCTCGCCGGTCCACCGGGCACGGGCAAGACCACTCTTGCCACCGTAATTGCCCGGGATAGTGGTTGCGAACTGCTCAAGGTAAATGCAGTCACCTCCAATGTCGCCGAGCTCAGGGAAACCCTCAAGCTCGCCCGTTATCACGGATCGGAAAAATGCTTCCTCTTCGTGGATGAGATTCACCGGTTCAACAAGGCCCAGCAGGACCTTCTGCTACCCGATGTCGAGTCTGGCGAAGTCCGCCTCATCGGGGCGACCACTCATAATCCACGGTATTATATCATTGATCCACTGCTTAGCCGTTCCCATCTGTTCACTTTGAAATCTCTGGGAGTTGACGAAATCTCCAAGGCATTATCGATTTGCTTGGAGGACAATGAGCGTGGACTGGGGGAAAGAAAGTGTTCCTCCACCGGGGAGGTTCTTGCAAGCCTCGCTCTGATGGCGGAAGGGGACATGCGCCGGGCCTACAATTTACTGGAAACCATGGTTGAGGGAATGCCGGAGGGGGGAGTGCTATCTGCAGAGGAAGTGGCTGAGTTCGCTCAGGAACGAGGAGTCAGGTATGACCGAGGAGAAGATGAGCATTACGACACCGCATCCGCCCTGATCAAGAGCATGCGGGGGAACGATCCCGATGCCTCAGTCTACTGGTTGGCCAAGATGCTGGCCGGAGGGGAAGATCCCCGATTCATTGCCCGCAGGCTGGTCATCTTTGCCTCCGAGGATGTTGGCCTGGCCGATTCCCGGGCCCTGCTGATGGCGGATGCAGCCTTTCGTGCCTGCGAGACCATCGGGTTGCCCGAGTGCGAGCTTAACCTCGCCCATGTTGTCCTCTTTCTCGCCACCTGCCCTAAAAGCAATTCCGCAACCCTTGCCATCGGGGAGGCGAAGCGGGCACTTCGCGAACAACCGGTTCAGTCGGTTCCTTCTTCTATCCGGGACCGCCATGGCCGTAACCGCAAGGACCGGGAGGAAGCAGAGCAGGGCTACTTATATAGCCATGAATTTCCCGAGAATATTTCCGGTCAGCAATACCTGGAAAAAC
>JAYQBI010000102.1:0-4857 GCA_038137235.1 Opitutales bacterium
GAATGGGAAGGATTGCGGGACGCGGGTTCAACTCCCGCCACCTCCACCAAAGTTTTCATTGTTAATCAACAACTTACGTAATAGTAATTTTTTTCCTATCAATTTCCTATCAACTTACTTGCGGTAAGCTTGATTCTATTCTACTCTATTGGAATGGGAAGTAGTACAGGGACATATGAATACCCAAAGAATTCTGGGATAAAGATTTCTTTGGTATCTAATCAATCAAACGGAATTCGAGTTTCGGCTCGAGAAGTAAGTCAATCTTACCGGGTTACGATTCCAGCAAGATTAGCTTCAGGGAAAAGAAAAATCACTCAATACAAGTCAGAGAAGGATGCCAAAAGTTTTGCTAAACAAGAATGGGATAATTTCAGAACACTCGGAGAAGACTTTTCAGATCTTTCCAAAGAAGAAAGAAAGCAAGCAGTTGAAGCATGGAAATTAGCCAAAAAAAACGATCTCCAACTAATCAATATTGTTAAATTTGGCGTTGAACGGATGTGCCCCGAAGGAGGGGTAAAGCGACTGCACGAAGTGGTTAGCGAGTTTGTACAGATCAAAGAGAGACGAAATGCCAAGGGAGACCTAAAAGAAAGAAGTCTTAGGGATGCTAGGGCTAGAGCTAAAATGCTTAGTAACTTACTAGGTAATTTGAAAGTTAATGAAGTCTCTGGAAAGAATCTTAAGAGTGCACTTCTTGGTATCGGTAAAAGTTTTAGAACTTTAAAAAACTACAGATCAATCTGGTCCGAAATATTTAAATTTGCGAAGCAAAGAAAATATATTCTCGATAATCCTTTCGACGATTTATCAAAAGAAGATGTGAAAGAAATCGTTGGATCAGGTGATGATTGGAATCCCCCCGGGGTCCTTGAATTAAATGAAGCAGAGCTTTTACTAAACACAGCACTTGCAAACCCAGAACTCAAACTCTTGCCGGCTGTTGTGCTTGGTCTTTTTTGTGGAATACGAACCGAAGAAATCAAGCAGCTAAAGTGGAAAAACTTAAAATTAGATGATAGTTCACCTCACCTAGTAGTTCCAAGAGAGATAGCCAAGAAAAGAAGGATGAGACATGTGCAAATTCCATCCAATGCCAAAGAGTGGCTGCTACAGTGCCATGATAGAACCGGAACAATTGTCGAAAACAGATTTGAGAATGATTATCAAAGGCGATTCAGATCCTTAATGTTTAAGTGTGGTTTTATTCAAAAAGAAAAAGGAAACCTCAAATCAAAATGGAAAAGAAATGCAATGAGACATAGTTTCGGCACATACCACTTTGCTCTGCATGGAGACTCCATGAAAACATCAATTGAAATGGGGCATAAAACTGGTGATGATGTTTTATTTGAACATTACAGAAGTTTGGCTACTCATGCTGATGCTAAGGCATATTTTGACATCCGACCATTGCTTGAAAACTCACATATTATAAAATTTGCGTAATAGAACATTTGCTTTGTATTTCTTCTAAAAAGAAAAAAATACAACCGGTTGCGAGACCTTGTCATGAGTTGCAAAATTAACTCATGAACAAAACAAATTCTATAAATCTAGTCGAGGCGGAGACTACATCTTTAAGATGGAATCCTCCCCATATTATGAACGCAAAAGAACTCTCTGTTTACTTGGGTATATCTGAGAGAAAAATTCGATCTGACGCAGCATCTGGCAAAATTCCATCTGTCAGAATAGGCGGAAGAGTGGTCTTCAGACTCTGTGACATTGATCGATGTCTTCAAAACTTAAGAAGGGGGAAACAGTAATGAATTCAAAAATACCAGTTAAGGAACTTCTTAATGCAAAGTTTTCTAGGTTCTCGAGTTTGCTTAGTGTCCATAATTGCTCCGACACAAACCTTATAGAGTGGTCGGAAGAAATAAGAAGCGAAAAGCATAAGGCTAAAATTGATCAAATTAGATCATTTGAAAAAGGATCAAAGAGAGATTCGATAAAAAAGGCATTACCCTGTGTTACGATTAGTGGTGTATGCAAGAATGGCAGAGGCAAGGGAAAGGAGTTAAGTTCCCACAGTGGCTTATTACAATTAGACTTTGATGATGTCGGAAACATAGAGAAAGCAACTGAAACTCTGATGAATGATCCTTTCATCCTAATGGTTTGCTTAAGTCCTAGTGGAGAGGGAGTTAAGGCAGTTGCAGCAATTGATCCAAATAACCACAAAGAATGCTTCAATGAAGCCTTTAAATGGTATGAATATAAAGGACTTAAGCTCGATAAATCTACTAAAGACCCAAAGAGAACATTTTTTGTATCAAGTGATAGTAATCTTTGGATAAGAGAAAGTGGAGAAGTAGAGATTTTTTCTGGGAAACCTATTCAGGAGGAATCCGTCTCCACATCAGAAGGAAGTGTTTTGTATTCAGATGTTGCAGACCTATATGGCACCCCGATTCTCTTAAACAAGGACGGAGAAGCCAAAGGTTTAAATCAAAATTGGTTTGCTGAAATAATGCACCGAGAAGGCAGGTATCGCTGGGATAAAATTAGAAAAGTTTTCTTTCATTACCAAGACTCCAGTGGAGTTTGGGAACGGGCTGACATCTCAGAAATAAAAACTCGAGCTGGAGAACTTGCCCTTGATCTCCTCAGACAAGAACGCTGGATATTTGAAAAAGCAAAACTTTCAAATGAAAACTTTCGTCGTTCGGTGGTTGAAGATCTAAAGGGAAGAACAGCTACAGAATTTCCTACCTCAATGCCTAACCAACTGCATGTTCGTAACGGCATGATAGATGTAGAGGATAGAAAAGTATTTTTGAAGCAGTTTAACCCTAGTGCACTAAGCCAACATGCTCTTCCAGTTGAGTATGACCCAAGTGCTAAGTGTCCAAAGTTCTTATACACATTGCTTGGCGGACTAACATCGAGTGAAAAATTATTAGTCCAGAAAATGGCTGGTTGTTTTCTCTTTGGTCAGAACCCTGCTCAAAAAATTCTTTTCATTTCTGGAGAGGCTGGATCAGGCAAATCGTGCTTATTAGAATGCTTCCAGTATTTGGTTGGTTATACAGGTGCGGCAGAATTGAGAATCGAACAACTGAGTGAAAGGTTCGAAACCCATCGATATATTGGTAAACGATTCCTGTATTGTGATGATGCTAAAATTAATCTTCTCCAAGGTAAGAACTCAGAAATCCTTAAAAAGCTTACTGGTGGAACAATGATTGATGTGGAAAGAAAAAATAGCACTGAAGAGCTATATGTTCGAGGCGATTTCCCAATACTCTTTACCTCTAACACAAGCCTTGCACTAAAATTAAATGGTGATGTAGATGCATGGCGGAGGCGTATTTTAATATTAAACTTCAAGCCCTGCACAAAAAAAAGAATACCAAACTTTGCCAAGACTCTGTTTGAAGAAGAAGGGTCTGGGATTTTGAATTGGGCTTTAGATGGATGGGCATTACTTCAAGAAGACCTTAATACCTCAGGTCTTTTTCAGATAACCAAAGATCAACAGAAAATGGTCGACGATGTCTTAATGGAATCTGAATCACTAAAAGTATTTGTGGACAAAGCAATTGTTTCCAAAACGGGAGAATTCTTAATCGCCGAAGATGTGGTTAGTGAATACGAAAAATTTTGCGATGATGCAGGATGGACTCACATCAATCGCACAAAAGTAATGAGAGAACTTCCTTTTTTGATCTCGAAGCGATTTAAAATTCCTAAAACTCGAAAATCTAACAAACGAGGATGGGATGGCCTTGCAGTTGAACATTAAAGATAAAGCAAGGCAGCATCTCAGAGATGCACCCTCTGCTGTAAGCGGGAAAGGTGGTCATAATATAACTTTCCGCCTTGCAATAGACTTGGTTCAAGGGTTCTCGCTTAGCCAGGGAGATGCTTTGGATTTACTCAGAGAATGGAATAAAAGATGCCAGCCTCCGTGGTCTGAATATGAGTTAAAACACAAAGTTGAAGATGCGGGAAAAGCTGAAAGAAAAAAACCAGCTGGCTGGCTCTGTCTTCCTATTAACAGAGGTCGATACAATCTACCCACCCCCTTGGACTTCAATAATGATATTGTAATTAGCGAGCGTAGCTGCCTATTTCCTGACCATTGCCCGGATGGTTTTTCTGAGATTGCTTTTAACAATGGCTTTCTGATTCCAAAAGAAAGTAATGGCCAAAATGATAGTGATACTATGCCAGAAGTGTCGACTGATTTTGAGTATGAGAACTATTATGGAGATCCATTTTAAAATATCATTTTCACAACTTCAGATTTGTTGGCACTCCTGGCAGAATAGAAGATATTTTTCGTGCCCCCTCCCCTCCCCTCAGCTAAAATTATAACATCTTGGAGAGAATATACTCAACTGGTTGTATTGTGCCCCTTGTTGGCATTCAGTAACTCCAATCCTCATGTCTAACCGGTAATTTGTTAAGGGTTTGCCTACGCTCTTTCTATAATTAAAAAAGGCAGTCCAATAAGTGAATCGAGTTCTAATTACACATAAATGCTGTAGTAGTTCGCGAATCGCGTATCGGGATTAAAGAAACAAAGTTCAAATAGTATTCGCGGATGTATCCGTAGGCCCGGTCGAACAGGTCGGTGTCAGACTGTACCAATCTCAGTCTAGAAGCGATACAGATCGCCAAAATTGGGGCAAATTTTAAGTGATTGATTATGGGCACCCGAGACCCTTAATCGACATACTTCCCGGAAATCTCAGTCAACATATCAGTCAACGCTTGGCTGTTGTAAAGTGTATAATTTCTAGACCAATTTATTATCGATGATGTTACACTTCATTGACCTTACTTTCTATCGGCATTCCTGCTCCCAAAACGCAGATAAAGGGATGGAATCAGAATCATATT
>JAYQBI010000103.1:0-4772 GCA_038137235.1 Opitutales bacterium
ACTGTTTCTTCACTTCCCCCTGTTTTTTGGGCTAGGGATTGAAAGAGAGATTTCCGGTCTGCATTTTCAGAATCCACCAAATTTCTGGCGTTGGCATCATCCTGATTGCGCAAATGCAGAAAACCATCCACTCCTTCGCCCAAACTACCGGAGTCCTTGGCAGCAATTACATCGGCGAGACGGTTTTTCATGCGATCGGAAAAATCCGCATGTAAGCTGAAGGAGAAGCAAAAGATAAAAATGATAAAAATTCGGATAAGGGAGATCATAATATTCATTCGGTTGAGTCGACTGGGGTTCCCTCATACAAGTCGTCCAAAAAGTCATTCACTTCTTTCTCCACCTTGATGGTAATGTTGTGGTCGAGTGTAATGTGATGCTCAGTTTTGACAACCGTGCACGACAAAAACAAAAGACAGCCGGTTGATAAAATGGGTAAGAAATTTTTCACTTCTTTAGACTAATCTGATTTTTTCATACCAATCAAATATGATTTTCACTGTTCATAAATTTTTAAACGCAGACAAATCAAGTTGCTGGAGCAGTGCATCCAAACCGCCAATGATTCTTGGTCGGTAATCTACGGAAATTTTTTTCCCATCAACCATTGATTCACCAATCACATTCATCTCAACAACTCTTTCACCGTCATCCATTAATTTGAAATTTATTTTAAGGCTCTCAAGATCGAGATCAGCCAGGGCTTTTTCGAGTAGTTCCATATTTTTATATTCGCTTCCCTCAGGATTCAGCCCATCGGTTAGAGCACCATCCATTTTTAAAGAAAGATGTGCTATGTCAGATTCATTTAAACTTAGAAAACCTCCATAAAAATCCCAGGATGAATCACGCCTCATTCTGAGGGCAATCCTACCCGATAAACTGCCAACCATTTGTGCATCCAAGTCCTCAAATGCATCCAAAATATCCTGAGCAATCAAATTGTCAGCCATTAGGTTGATCTCCATTTCATCAAAGGCTTCGCCCATCACCAAGCTGCCAATTGAAAAGCGTCCCCCAAACGCACCAATCTCCGCAGAATTCAAAACTTTTTCTCCGGATTGCAATACCTCAAACGATATTTCCCCACCGGGGAACCTGCGACCTGCCCCCTCCATGTCAAAAGATATTTTTTGTGATCCATTGGTCTCCAATGGATCAAGGGAGGAAAATTTTAAATTCCCATTGATATTTTCGAGCAAATAGTCTTCTCCATCATGCAAACGAACTTCAGAGTCCATTAGTATGGCGGTTAAGGCATCAGTTTTTGCTTCCGGGAACTCGATGGTGAGATTTGCAGGATCTATCGAACATTCAAAGTTATCAGCCTTGAATTCAATCCTCGAAAAATTCGCCCGATTAGGTTCATTCAAACTGAACGAAATTGAAACATCCTCGATTTTCGAGTCCTCCCCGATGAACAATCCCCGCGCGGTAAAAGTCTGCGGCTTGCTAATAACTGGTAATGTCTCAAGGTTAACCTCACCGGAATAACTAAGGTCCTGAAAATTGATACCCATAGTGGGGATAGATGCATTTGCTTTGATCAAATCGATATGGAAACGACTTTCGCCCAACCACTTCAAACTCAACTTCCCATCATATAAATTAAACATTCCAGATTCAAGGTGCAGAGCAGAAAAGCGAGCGTCAATGCGTTCAATTCCAATTAATTCCCCATCTTCATTGGTCGAAAATTCTATTGTATCCACCGAGAAGCCAAGAAGTTCGGCTTCAGGCAAAATCCCACTGCACTTAATTGCCCGAATCCTTGAATTTAGCCCAAGCCTTCCATCGTCCATGCTCATACGAATGTTCATACCATGAACCACCATATTTTCACCCCAGTTCAAATTTGCATAAAGGTTAGCTTCCCAATTATGCATGCTGTTTGGTGTGAAAAATAGCAAAGCCTTTGGTATTGCTACCGAAAATCCAAATGCCTGAACTAGGGTATCGCTCGCATTAAGCTCAATAAACTGATCAATAATATTATCTCCCATGACCCGCCCGGTCCAGTAAATGCCACCTCGCCCCTGTTCAATTTGTCCATACTGAGTCATTGGAAGAATGCTCCCGGGCATTATGGGTAATGATTCAAGAAAAGGAACCAATTTGCCAAGGTCAGCTAGTTCCAGTCTTGAACTAATTAATAAATTGGTGTCTTCCAGGACCGAGGTTACCTCCGCATCAAAGGGAAATCCTGAAAAATTGCCATCCATTCTTACCTGAGCAAGATTCTTGTACAAGTCTGCCTCCAGCGTAACCTCCCCCCCCATCGTTTTTATTTTGTCAGTAAGCTCAACCGTGCCATTTCGTAAACGAATGAACCGTACAAGAGGGGATTCCAGTGTAGTGGAAAGTTTCTCCTGTAAGGTTTGATTTTCATCCGAATCATCAGAGTGTTGACCCAGCCATTCTTCAAAGGCAGGAAGATCAAGTTCTAAAGCTGGATTGGTTAAGGAGAGAGCATTTGCCCGACCCTCTAATAAATCGGCTGGTTCGTACAGCAGGTCAATTAATTTGACGGTAAGATTTCCCTCATTTGATTGAATTTCAATATCCTGCAACTTGATGCCTCGTAAATTTACCTGATCTACACTTAAATCCGTTTGATAAAAACCTCCCACTTCAGCAAATTTCCTGATGCCCAAGTCAACAATCGAAGGAAGGTAATTCCACAATAAAAAGAGTGCGGCAATCAATGCGGCCAAACTCCCGAAGAAGAAAGTTCTTTTACGAGGAATTTTCAATTCTGATTAGCTCAAGATAACTTTTCCCGAACGACAATGACCGACAGTCAATCTTCCCGATCAGAAAATCCGGAGATAAGAAAATAACTTATGCGTTTCGGAGATATACTTTCGCGCTTCCGCTGAATGCCGCCTCGGCTAGGTCGAGGTGGGCTGGTGCACTAATCGGCTCACTCACGGAAGGAGAAGATGCCTGACCGGAGACAAGTATAGCAACTTTGCCGTAAAGATTAGCCGTTTCTCCATCTGCAGGAGCCATTACCTCTCCCTCATTCAGCCATCTGCGAAGCTGAATCTGACTCCATGAATTGTAAGGTTCTTTGGCCCCCAGAAGGTTTTCAGCAAAACGCATGGCAGCAGTCTTCCAGAGACTGCCAGACAATTCAGGAGAATCCCCCATAATTGCCTGCATTGCCTCCGTGGTTAACCAAAGTGCAGTAACTGGCGAGTCAGCAACCACATTTGCCGTTCTCGGAACTCCACCCAGGACCGCCATCTCACCAATTACAGCTCCCCGACCCATGATATCGACCACCACATCGCCGATTGATACGCGTACGCTCCCACGGGTAATAACAATCATGCCATCCCCCTCATCTCCCTGTCGCATTACAATGTCACCAGAATTATAGGCCCTGGGCTCAGAAGCATTAAGAATCTTGGAGATCAGATCACTTGACATTCCCTTCAACCATGTGACCTCACGCAAAACCTCCTCAGGCTCAGGCAACCTCAGTTCAAGGGGGCTATCCATTACCTTTTTCATACGTTCCTCAACATCAGTAATCATGCGGGTGGCTTCATCGGCCTCGAGCATTCCCTCGCCTTTCAATTTCTTAATTGAATTGCGTTCATGATTAAGCACGGATCGGATTGCATCCTTGGTTTCAATCCCAACAGTAGCCTCAGGATAACTTTCGTGCATATTTCGGATATACTCCAATCCACGCAGACGGTTCTGGCGAATTTCGTCCTTGAGCAATCGGGCGGTCTTTTGCTGCTTCTCCTGGTCTCCACTTTCATCCAGTTCCTTGACCAGGGAATCAACCATCTTTGCCATAGTTTGCTGGGCGATCACAAATGCCTTCGCTGAATCGTAACTTTGAGTAATCTTATCGGAGAAATAACGCTTAAGGAAAGGCAGGTCCTTCAGGGCTTCAGTCAGTTTACTTACCGTGCAAAGCGACTCGAGGTAATCACGCTCGGTCAATGGCACCTTACCCTGCAAGTCCACAAACTCACTGAGGTTGTTGTCCAGTTGGGCAACCGCTCGAGCACCCAGGAGGCCGGAACGAAATTGTGCCCAGTAACTGCTCCTTTCCTTTTCAAGCAGTCGCCTTCTAATTTCTGCAAGAGTATCCATTCCGGAAAGTTCCTGAGCAGTCAGGGGGTAGGTTACAGGCTCAGGAAGGAAGTTTCTTACCAGCCCCCAATTTGCGCCGCTTAAAAACCTGTCATCCTTGAGAAGGTCCATTTCATTCTCACAGCCCTGGGAAATATTTCCTGAAGCATTGGAAAACATCAATTTTTTCACAGCGGGTAATTCCGTAAGACCTAACTTATTAACCAAAGTTTTTATCGTTGTGGCATTTACGAGAAGAGTGAGCAGCACAATCCCAGAGATCAGAAAAAGGAACTGATCCCGCACCCTTGCAGAAATACCGACCAGTGAAGCCTGGGCAATTGCTCCTCCCCCTTCGCCCATGATCACCACACTCATTTCACCACTGGCGAGCTTTTCCCTCATCTCAGCAACCTGCTTGGTGGTCTTGGTGGCAAGGTGTCGGTCAGCAAGAGCGGTGGACTGGGAGATCGACTGAACTTTCCCACCCTGAATGGAAACTTCCGCATGGCTTAAGGAAGCACCCTGATAGAGGTTAGGATTTTGCTTGGTTACTAGCTGATTCGCCAAATCGCTCTCCACCACGAAAACTGCTGTGGTTGCTTCCTTGTATCCTGAACCAGCATCCTCCACCGTGAATTCATAGCGTAAGTGCTCGGAATAAACCACCAAAGCAA
>JAYQBI010000104.1:0-1844 GCA_038137235.1 Opitutales bacterium
GTGGAAAAATCCCAAAAGGTGTTTTGATGGTGGGTCCTCCAGGTACTGGAAAAACCCTGCTTGCCAAAGCAGTTGCTGGTGAAGCGGATGTTCCTTTTTTCAGCATTAGCGGATCCGATTTTGTGGAAATGTTTGTTGGCGTAGGTGCAGCTCGTGTTAGAGATATGTTTGAGCAAGGTAGAAAGAATGCACCTTGCCTTATTTTTATCGACGAAATAGATGCGGTTGGCCGCCAGCGAGGTGCTGGTCTTGGTGGTGGAAATGACGAACGCGAGCAAACCTTAAATTCCCTTCTCGTTGAAATGGATGGTTTCGATGGTCATGAAGGAATAATTATCATTGCAGCTACAAACCGACCCGATGTTCTTGACAACGCATTACTTCGGCCCGGTCGCTTTGACAGGCAAGTGGTAATTGATCTGCCGGACCTTGAAGGAAGAGATGCGATTCTCAAAGTTCATGCAAAAAAAATCAAACTATCAGATGAGGTTGAGCTTAAGACATTAGCCCGTGCTACTGCTGGTTTTTCAGGTGCCGATCTAGCCAACCTCTTAAATGAGGGTGCTTTGATTGCTGCCCGGAGACGGAAAAAGGTAGTTGAGCCTATTGATTTGGACGATGCCCGTGAAAAAATCTCATTCGGCAGAGAGCGGAGAAGGGTAATGGATGAGGAAGATCGAAAGATTATTGCTTATCATGAAGCAGGTCATGCAATTGTGCAGGCCAAGATCGATGACGGATTACTCCCCATTCACAAAGTAACCATTATTCCTCGTGGCCAAAGTTTGGGCAGTACAATGTTTACCCCCAAAAAGGACATTTTAAACCACAGCAAGCGAAGAGTGCTTAACCAAGTTTGTTGTGCAATGGGAGGTAGAGCTGCTGAAGAAATTGAAATCGGTGATGTTACCAGTGGGGCAGCAGGTGACATTCGCATGGCAACCAATATTGCCCGCAGCATGGTTTGCGACTGGGGGATGAGCGAACTTGGCATGATTTCATTTGGGGACAAACAAGACCAAGTATTCCTGGGTAAAGAATTAAGCCGTGCTCAAAATTACAGTGAGGAAACTGCCCGCAAAATAGATTCTGCAATCAAAGAGATCATTGATGTGCAATATGATAGAGCGAAGCAAATTTTACTGGATAATATCGAAGCGTTGCATGCTTCAGCAAACGCCTTGCTCGAATATGAAACGATCGAAGGCAAGCACATCCACGAGATATTGGAGCATGGTAAAATCATTTCTGAAATAAAAAAGCCAACTGAAGAAAATATCCAAGATGATGAAATTGAGGATAGCGATGAAAAGAGTAAGGAGTCCAAAGAGAAAAAAACCGACCCACTTGATCCTGGTACTGAAGCAATTGGTGCCCCCGCCTGACAACTTCTTTATAACTTGAACAAATCAATCTATTACTTTACAAATTAAGATATGAGCAGACATCCCAGTTTCAGCCCTCCGGGCGGATTAACTAAAAAAAGAAATGTTTTAAAGCGTTTTGAGCGCGTTGAATTGCTTCGCAAACGGGGCCAGTGGAAAAATGGAGACCGCGTAGTTTCCTTGGTTAAAACCAAACCCGAAGAATAATCTCAATTTATCGGGTATTCTTTCTTTTTTATTGGTTTACCCAATCACAGTATTCCCTCGTGCTTTGTCCGGCTAGGATGATCCATTGAGGTATCTGATATGGGTGAATTTCTTTAATTTTCCGTGTTAAACTTTCTTTTTTATTAACCGGGAATTTCAAACTTATTCTCCACTCTTTTTCCCGTTCAGTTTTATTATTCCATTTGTAAGCTGAAAGAATTGGTCCTTCAATTTGCCCACAGGCAATAAGGT
>JAYQBI010000104.1:1854-2372 GCA_038137235.1 Opitutales bacterium
TTCAACTAAACTAGTCGCATCATCTTTTTTAGAGACTGTCGTTAAACCAATCAAAATTTCATAAGTCTGGTTGTCATTCATAGAAATGCATTGCAATTTCTATATAAAAAATTAATTTTCAAACCTTTTCATTAATTCATTCACCCAATTCTGTTGTGAGAGACGAATACCTACAAGAAGCCCAAACCATCGTAGAGGACCCTAATACCCTCATTAATTTGGTGTCACGCCGTTCCAAGCAACTTAAGCACGGAAGCAAACCCTTGATTGAATCCCTAGAAAAACTCGAACCTGAAGACATTGCCCTTCGTGAAATTATCGAAGGAAAAATAACCTTCCAACCTTGGGATCAAAGCTTGGAAGGTTGAGTCTTTGACTCTTCTTCATTACTGCAGGATTTAAGCCTGTAGATATTCACTTCGGTAAAATGACCGGCAAAAAAAAATCTTCTGATTCTTTGCCGTCTTACACAAACTCCAAGGCAAGGCATAAGTTTCTACTTGGCGACAAAGTTGTTG
>JAYQBI010000104.1:2382-3445 GCA_038137235.1 Opitutales bacterium
GTACTGAAGTAAAGTCCATCCGGAACGGTAAAGCACAGATTTCAGAATCATTTGCACGTTTTGTCAAAGATCAGTTATTTCTATTCAACGCCTATGTGGATGAATATCCATTTGGAAACGAAAATAATCACGAACCCACCCGCCCCCGAAAATTACTCCTGCACCGAAGAGAGCTCGACCGCATGCGGGCAGCAGTTGAGGCATCTGGTAAAACAATTGTGCCCTTGCGACTATTTTTTAAAGGAGCATTAATTAAATGTGAGTTGGCACTGGGTACTGGAAAAAATCTTAGAGATAAAAGGCAGGATTTAAAGAAAAGAGTAGCACAAAGAGAAGCGGAACAGGCGGTAAAGAATTCCATCAAGCGATGATTAACATTATTCTTTTCCAGCCGGAAATCCCACAGAATACTGGAAATATCGGCAGGCTATGTGCATTTAGTAATTGCCGCCTTCATTTGATTCATCCATTGGGCTTTGAAATTAATGATAAGAATCTTCGACGGGCAGGAATGGATTACTGGAAGTCCTTGGAAGTTTATGAGCACAAAGACTGGGATAGTTTCATACAATCAAAGATTAGGCCGAACACTATTTACTTGCTAAGTACTCATGCCGAGAAACCATTCTGGGAGGCTAACTTCCAGCCAGGAGATGGTCTTTTGTTTGGAAATGAAGGTGGCGGTGTACCTCCAAAGATTCACCAATGGGCAGCTGGCAATCGCTTAAATATACCCAAGTACTCTCCCGAATTACGATCCCTGAACCTTGCTGTATCGGTGGGGATTGTTGCCTATGAAGCACTTCGGCAAATCTCTCTGACTAATAAAACTGGTTAGAGCAGTGTCACCCGTTGTTTCAATTGTACTGCCCGTAAAAAATGCACAAAAGCATTTGTCTGAATGCCTTGAATCTATCCAATCACAATCACTAAAGAGTTGGGAACTTCTTGCAATTGATGACCACTCTATTGATGGCACCCGTCTAATCCTGGATGAGTTTGCTCAAGGTGATGAAAGAATCATTGTAAGAAAAAATCCAGGATTTGGTTTGGTTGATGCACT
>JAYQBI010000104.1:3545-4763 GCA_038137235.1 Opitutales bacterium
CTCATTCAATAAACCGGTTCATTGACTGCCCATTTGCCCATCCTTCTGCAACCTTCAGGAAAGAATTAATTCGCAAGCATGGTGGATACAGGAATGGCGATCACCCTGAAGATTTTGAGCTGTGGCTGAGATGGTTAAGCATGGGCATACGAATGGAAAAAATTCCTGAAATCTTGCTTTCATGGAGAGATCAGCCAGATAGATGCTCGCGGGTCGACCCAAGATATTCACAGTCCGCATTTCACAAGATTAAGGCTAGCTATCTCAAGCAATGGCTTGAAAATGAGCTTAGCTTAAAAGAACGCATGATTGTTTGCTGGGGAGCAGGCAAGATTGCCAAAAAAATGTTTCGCTGCCTCGAAAGCGAAGGGATTCAAGTCTCATTATTCCTGGACCCGGACCCCAAAAAAATAGGAAAAAAGATTTCCTCGCTACCTATTAAGGCTCCTGACCAGTTGCCCTCTCCAAAAAATTGCTTCATCCTCATTTTAGCAAGTGCGAGGGGAGCAAGAGAGGAAATTATTGAATTTCTCACTTCGAAAAAATACAGAGTAGGGGAGGACTTTCTTGCTCTGGCATGATTTAATTGAAGAGGTTTGCAGGTTGCCAGCAAATTCAAGATACTACATGAGAACAAAATGAGATCGCTAATTTTATCTACACTCTGCTTGAATTTTTTACTGCAATTTGGGTATGCTCAACCTGACGGATTCAGGAAATTGTTTAACGGAAAAACGCTGGAAGGATGGTGGGGGCTTGGGACTGAAAACCCTGAAAACTGGATAAATCTTCCCGAAAATGAGTTGTTAAAAAAAAGGAATGATAGTCTCGTAGATATAAAGAAGCACTGGCGTGTGGAAAATGAAGAACTCATCAACGATGGCAATGGACTTTACCTAACCACAATTGAGAACTTTGCTGATTTCGAGTTGCATCTGGAATATAAGACGGTAGCAAAAGCAGATAGTGGGATTTACCTGAGGGGTTATCCTCAAGTTCAAATATGGGACACCACTGAAGCTGGCGGAAAATGGAAATATGGCGCACAGAAGGGTTCTGGTGGCTTATGGAATAATAGACCTGGCAAAGGCTGGGCCCCATTGACCCATGCCGACAAACCATTTGGCGAGTGGAATCACTTTCGGATTATTATGAAAGGAGTTACAGTGTCCGTTTGGCTCAATCAAACCTTAGTCGTCGATGAGGCCCCTTTGGTAA
>JAYQBI010000105.1:0-4756 GCA_038137235.1 Opitutales bacterium
AAAGTGCACTTGGTTCAGCTATGGGAGCAGCTTTTGAACCTGCGGTGCTTTTGGGGTTGCGACCAGATCTTCGATCGAGAGATGCTCAAACTATCAGTCACTTAGAAGCCGCATCGTTTGGTTCGACTTATGGGGCAATTCTTGGCATCCAAGCGAATCCAACCCCTCCAGTACCAAACAAGAAACTTGGGACTGGTCAGGATGATCGTGTAATCGAA
Source organism: Opitutales bacterium (assembly GCA_038137235.1). Classification (GTDB taxonomy): domain Bacteria; phylum Verrucomicrobiota; class Verrucomicrobiia; order Opitutales; family Seribacteraceae; genus Chordibacter. The sequence goes on from JAYQBI010000105.1 coordinate 219, forward strand.
TTAAAGCAATCCGCCAAACAGGGTTCAATTGAAGGTGCTTTATCCGGTTCGCAGCTTGCTCTAGGTATTGAGGATACTTCTCAAGAATCGCTTCAGTCTAAAGGAGAAATCCTCAAGGCAATAAACAAATCCAACGCCAAGGCGGCATCTAATTCCAACCAAAATTCCTCACTCAATACCTTGCGAACCAATTCTCGGGATATGCTTCTGCTGATGAAAAAGTTTGGAATCAATCCTAGATTTACAAACCCTGCAAAAATTTACAAAAGACCAGTGGTTGTCCAAGTAGACGAGCCTCCGATTGATGAAGAATTAGAGGAGGCTTTCAAAGACGCTTCCCCCCTTTAATATATATTTTTATGATAAATTCTTCAGACTTTGGTCTGATCGGTCTTGCAGTGATGGGTCAGAATCTTGCACTTAATATCGCCGATCATGGTTATAAAATTTCGGTTTATAATCGTACTTTTTCTAAAACCCAAGATTTCCTAAACCGTAACACTTACAGTGATAATATTAGCGGTTTTGAAAATATCCTAGAATTTGTTGGATCCCTAAAAAAACCTAGAAAAATCATCATAATGGTTCAAGCAGGTAAAGCAACCGATGCTGTTATCGACATGCTTTTACCCCTGCTGGATGCTCAAGATATCATAATTGATGGTGGAAACGCCAAGTGGACAGATACGATTAGGCGTGAATCCGTGCTTCAATCTCAAAATCTCCACTTTGTTGGCTCTGGCGTAAGTGGTGGTGAGGAAGGTGCACGCTATGGCCCTTCGTTAATGGTCGGTGGGTCAGAATTTGCCTGGGATCAAATAAAGGAGCCATGGCTGGCAATTTCGGCCAAGGTAAATGACTCTACGGGTGCACCCATCGAAGGTGGATCTCCTGGTAACCCCGTTCAAGGAGGGACTCCATGTGCCGCCTATATTGGAAAAAATGGTGCAGGGCATTATGTGAAAATGGTTCACAATGGGATTGAGTATGGTGATATGCAAATGATCTGCGAAGCATATCATTTGATGAGAGAATTACTTGATATGTCCGCCGGAGAAATCGGTAAGTCTTTTTCAAATTGGAACGAAGGCGAACTGGATTCCTTTTTAATGCACATATCTGCCGATGCTCTGCAGCAAAAAGATCCAAATAATGATGGTTTTTTGGTCGACTACGTTATGGATGCTGCGGGCCAAAAAGGGACAGGTAAGTGGACATCTGTTAACGCATTGGATATGGGAACTCCTGCCCCCACTGTTGCTGAGGCTGTTTTTGCAAGGTGCATGAGTGCGGTTAAAGAAGAAAGAATACAGGCAAGCTGTCGGCTAGCAGGCCCCTCAAGGCCTTCTCTCAATGACCTTGATAAAAGTCAGTTTCTGGAAGCGGTTCGGGGTGCCTTGTACTGTTCTAAAATTTGCTCTTATGCTCAGGGCTTTCAATTGATGAAAGCTGCTGCGATCGAATACAATTGGAATTTAAATTACGGTGAAATTGCTCAAATTTGGCGAGGCGGTTGCATCATAAGAGCCGCTTTTCTTCAAAAAATAACTGAGGCTTACGAAAAAGAGCCTCAACTTACCAACTTGTTGTTAGACGATTACTTTAAGGATTGTATCGATCGTTATCAGTCAAACTGGAGGGAGGTAATTTCTGTTGCCACATTGAATGGTATCCCAGTTCCCACTTTCTCTTCTGCTTTATCATATTATGATTCGTATCGGACTGAAAGCCTTCCTCAAAACTTGCTCCAAATTCAGCGAGATTATTTTGGTGCTCATTCCTATGAAAGAACAGATCAAAATAGAGGTGAGTATTATCATCTGGATTGGCTTGATCCCAATCGACCTGAGATCAAAATTTAAGACAATCGAAAAAAATTATATTGCCGTCTTTTTCTAACATACATCAAGGTAAATATTTTTTACTCTATCATAATCTGAAGCCCTATCTTTAGATTCAATAATAAAGTCAAATTCTGACGCACGTAAAATTTCAGCTTTAGCATTTGCAATCCTTATATTGATTTGCTCCTCACTTTCACTAGCTCTTTTACGCATTCGGGCCGACAGCTCTTCTAAGTTTTTAGGCTTAATGAAAATGGTTTTTAACTGACCTTTTAATTCTTCTTGCGTTGAGCAAAATCTTCTTAAGCTATCCACCCCATTAACATCAATATTCAACAGCATATCAATTTCTTGATTTTGTGCATCAAGAATCGTTTCTTTAAGTATTCCATATTTGTTTCCATGAATAAGTTCATGCTCCAAAAAAGATTCTTCGGATAATTTCTGATCAAAATCTGCTTTACTAAGAAAAAAATAATCTTTCCCATCCTCTTCGCCATTACGAGGCTGTCGAGTCGTAGCCGTAACTAATCGACATAATTTGTCTCCAAATTCACTGCTTAGACGGTCGCAGATTGTCGTTTTTCCAACGGCAGCAGGCCCAGATATGGCAATTATCAAGCTCATCAACCAGCGTTAAATCAATAGGTAAAAGAAAGAGAGATAATTAATAGGCCCACCCATGTAAATATCCATCCAATTGAAGTTATTCTGACACTTCTCTGATTTAACCAATCAATAAAATCACGCATTTTATAAGGCCATGCACCAAAATAAATGGAACAGGCAATGAGTATGTAAATGACAGAGACTAAAACTAAACGACTGATTGCATCATGTAAAAAAGCAGAATCTAAAACCTCTCTAGACCAAAGAAGGATCATCATCGCTAAACCCCTGACAGCTAGAAAATCCGATACAAACACAAAGGATAAAATTGCGGTTCCAAGTGCTATAGAGCCAATCAAAAGCTTATAATTCCCGAAATCTGCTTCGCTTAAAAAAGCTACATGCCTCCCTAGGAACCAAAAAGTAGCAATACCCACAAACCAAAAGCTACATCTTTTAGATCGAGGGAAGCCCAATATCAACGATCGGACCTTGTTGTTAGATCTAGCAACAAGCAATCCAAGAATGGTTAAGGAAATACCGGTTGTAAGACTACTTACAAAGAGAGACATGATTTTAGTTTAAATCTCCAGATAGACTCGAATGAGTAGCCTCTGTAATTTTTACAGAACGAAGTTTTCCAATTAGCGAATCATCTCCCATGAAATTTACTTTTCTAAAGCAAGATGTCCTGCCCATTAATTGTCCATTACCTTTTCGGGATACGCTTTCAATAAGTACTTGGACCTCCTTGCCAATAAGCTTTTTGTTTGATGACAGCGACTGGTTTTCCAAAATTTTGAGTAATTCCTGATTCCTTCGCTCAAGTTCACCTTTCTCGACTTTTCCATCAAGACTCACAGAAGGAGTTCCTGAACGGTCGCTGTATTTAAAGATAAAACCCATTTCAAAGCCTGCCTCCATAAAGGCATTTTTTGTAAGCTCAAAGTCCTCCAAAGTTTCTCCAGGAAACCCCACTATCACATCAGTACTGATTCGCATGCCAGATACATTTTTCCGTAATCGATCAACAATATTTAAGAATCGATCGATTCTGTAAGGCCGATTCATAGACTTAAGTATACGGTCTGATCCACTTTGCATAGGTAAGTGTGCATACTTGCCTAACTTTGGTATGTTAGAGAATGCTTCGATTAAATCATCACCATAGGCAATTGGATGCGGGGAGGTAAACCTTATTCTCTCAATCCCATCAATTAAGTTAATTTTTTCGAGAAGTTGAACAAATGGCGATTTTTTATCAATTCTTGGAAACTGTCCTCTTCCATATGCATTTACAATTTGCCCAAGTAAGGTGACTTCTTTGGTACCAGTATCAGCAAGTTTTTTTATCTCTTCTAGAATCTCTGCCATGGGTCGATACCTTTCGGTGCCCCTCGTTTTAGGCACAATGCAAAATGTACAATTCATATTGCATCCCTGCATAATCGAAACAAATGCAGTGGGACCACCGCTTTTATCTATGTGGTGCTTGATTTGATTCTGAGACCCTTCTTCCTCACTTAGATCAATCACTCGTTTTTGAGTACGGGTATTTTCAAGGAGATTGGGAATCTGATGGAACTTTTGGGTGCCAACCACCAGCCCTAATCCAGGAATTTCGTCAAAAAGGGACTCTCCCCTATTTTGTGCCATGCATCCGATTATGCCAACTGTTGGTTTTGTAACACCCGATGAGTGCAAGATCCTTGAAGCCTTACCAATTGCTTTTTGCTCAGCCTTTTCGCGAACTGAGCAAGTATTTAAGAGAATTACATCAGCCAAACCTTCCTCATCGGTAATTTCATGGCCACTCTCAAGTAGCTTGCAAACAACGGCCTCTGTATCCCGCTCATTCATTTGGCAGCCGTAAGTTTTAATGTAGACTCTGCTCATTTGAAAACATTCTAAACTATCGGGAGGACATTCTCGGTCAATCGCGAACCCATCGAACTACTTCACTCAAACACTTGATTGTTGGAGTTTGAACTCTCCTTAATCTATCCTTTTTTATGTGACCAAGTTCGAATAAAATTGCCTTGCAACCAATTGATTGAGCCACTTCCCAATCATGAATTGTATCGC
>JAYQBI010000106.1:0-4744 GCA_038137235.1 Opitutales bacterium
TAATTTCATCCAAAGTGGATGCAGTGGATAGTACCGCACCAGTACAAGTAGCATCCCCAATAGTGCGGAACCGTACGGTTTCCGTCCGTGGAGTTTCTTTGTCTGAGGGTTGAACAAATTCGCTTACTGCAAGCATGGAGCCATTTCGTTCAATGACTTCCCGCTGATGGGAGAAATAAAGAGAAGGGAGCTCGATATTTTCCTTTTTCAGATATTGCCAAACATCCATTTCCGTCCAATTACTAAGAGGGAATATGCGAAAATGTTCGCCATGTGCTTTCCGGCCATTGAAGAGGTTCCATAATTCTGGCCTTTGGTTTTTGGGGTCCCATTGACCGAATGCATCACGATGAGAAAAAAATCTTTCTTTGGCCCTAGCTTTTTCTTCATCACGGCGCCCTCCACCTAAGGCAGCGTCGAGGTTTTCAGTTTCGATAGTCTCAAGTAGCGTGACCGATTGGAGTGCATTCCTGCTGGCATTTGGCCCGGTTTCCTCAACTGCAGTACCCCGATCGATTGAATCTTGAACAAGTCCCACAATGAGTTGAGCATCGAGCTTTTCTGCAAATTGATCGCGATATTCAATGGTTTCAGGGAAGTTGTGACCAGTGTCGACATGAACTAACGGAAATGGAGATTTGGCAGGATAAAAAGCCTTGTAGGCAAGGTGGGCCATGACAATGGAATCTTTTCCGCCAGAAAAGAGTAGTCCCGGATTTTCAAACTGGGCAGCTGTTTCGCGAAGAACAAAGATCGCCTCAGCTTCTAGCTGTTCGAGATGCGTAAGATTGTAGTTTTTCATGAGTTTTGAAAAATGATAGAGGAGATAAATTGAAAAAGTTCTTCCGCAGAATTCTCCATGGGGTTGCTTTCACTTTCAATTATAAGGTCAGCATCTTCAGGTTCCTCAAAGCTCGAGCCTTTCCCGGTAAAGGTATTGATCAGGCCTTGATTTGCCTTTGCATACAGTCCCTTAACATCTCTTTGCTGACAGGTCTCAAAAGATGCCTTGATATATATTTCTTTGAAGTTGCGGGAACCAATAATTGAACGAGCGGACTCTCTAAATTCTTTGAGTGGCGTGATTAGCGAAACAAGGACAATTAATCCGTTTTCGCAAAGAAGTTTTGCAACCTCGCTTACCCTGCGAACATTTTCCCTGCGGTGATCTTCACTAAAGGTAAGATCCTTATTTAAGCCGGTTCGCAGATTATCTCCATCAAGAACGATGGATAGAGCGCCTTGTTTATGCAGTCGCTTTTCCATCTCGATTGCTAATGTGCTCTTTCCTGAACCAGATAATCCGTAGAGCCAAAAGACTGCACCTCGATTCCCGAGAAAACTTTCTTTCTCAGTTTGTTGGAGCAATCGTTCCTGTATCGGATGTATATCGGAGTTTTCCACAAAAGATTCAATTCTAGCATATTCTAAAAAAAAAGCGAGAACGCTTAGGGGCGCTCTCGCTCATTGGGGTAAGAGCAATTATGCTCTTTGGGGTAAACTCAACACATTACTTAAAAGGATATGCCCCGGCAAGATTAATCGAGATGGCAATTTCGTTCGCTACCTTGTCTAAATACTCACCTGGCTTAATTCCAAACTCCTCACGAGAAACAGTAAATTTTGAACGCACAACTAATAAATCACCTGGAGTTTTATTACGTTTTTCTAACATTCCTGCCAAGTAGGTCAGTTCAACGGGAGTGGACATCTTGATAGTTACATTTCGTATGGTCATCTTACCGTCAGCAATAGCGCTTATTGAATGATTTTCTTTTTTTAATTCGCGTAGGTTGGACAGAGAAAATTCAATGGTTGGAAATTTTGATACATTTAACCAGTTTTCGCCGTGCATATGTTCCTGTAAAACAGGATTATCAACCCGAAGTGAGGATGCATCTAAAATAATAGAACCCTTGGTTGAGCCAGGATTCTCAGGGTCAAACGAAACCTTTCCCGAGATTCCCCCTGCAGAACCGCTAATTGATTCGAGTAACGCATCCAGTTGGAAAATGATGGTGTTTACTCCTTTGGGGTCCTTGAAATCAAAAGTTTTACTTGAACCGAAGGCGAGTACAGGAAGGAGCAAAGAAATAAAATGTATAAGTTTCATGATCGGATTACCATTCAATGAGATGGATTTTTCAAACCTCTTTTTCGAAAATGTAAAAACAAAAAAATAAATAACGAAAAGCAAAGTCCCAGGAATGGGGTTTCAATTCCGCAAACAAAGCCTTCGTGCCAGATAACTTTTGTTTGGGTTCCAAGCTCGGGCATTCCTTCGATGACTGGTATTTCCTCAAGCGTTCTGATGCTTGTTGCCCAAAATGATAATCTTGCACCATGATAAACCCACAAAGCAAAAGTTAATAAAGAAGGAAATACTGAAATTAATAAATGCATCCTTATTCCATTAAGCCCTTGGATGGGCTAATTGATGTGCTTTCTTGAGCCTACTGACTGACACATGTGTATAAACCTGGGTGGTTGATAGACTTGCGTGCCCAAGCAGTTCCTGCACGGTTCGCAAATCAGCTCCATTATCAAGGAGATGAGTGGCGTAAGAATGCCTGAGTTTATGGGGAGTAAAGTCTATTGGGAGAGAAGAAATTTTCAGGCACTTTTTTAACAGCAATTGTACCCATCTAGAGGAGAGTCTATCTCCTTTTAAGTTGGTAAATACAGGTGCATTTAATGATGTGTCCAATGAGTAATTTGCCCGGAAATCATTAAGTTTACAAACAGTGCTATTGATCAATGGACAATTTCTTTCCTTATTACCCTTTCCTTTGACGCGAATCATGCATGAGCCAAGATCCATGTTTTGATGATTTAGACCAATCACTTCGCTCACGCGTAATCCCGCACCATACATCAATTCAAGTATGATTTTATCCCTTAGTACCAGGAAATCTGCATGCTTTGAATTCTGGTGAACGAGGAACGGTGCACTCATGAGTTCCTTAGCCTGCTTTTCAGTCAAAAATTTCGGGAGGCTTTTTTCGGGTTTTGGAAGAGATAAATTTTTAAAAGGATTCGATTTTATCCATCCTCGGGTTTGGCAAAAATGAAAAAAGCAACGAAGAGCAGAAACTTGATTTGCCAAGGTTTTTCTAGAAAGGTTTTGCTGGCAGTCGACAAGATAAGAGCGGGCAATTTTCTTATCCGTGTCTAGGATTTGGAGTTCTTTTAATTCAGCACCAAACCACAGCAGGAATTTCTGTAATGCTCCCTTGTAATTCCTTACAGTATGAGCAGATAGTCTTCGTTCAAGAGAAAGATGGTTCAGGAACTGAAGTGTTTCCTCCGAGGAGCGATCTACGACTTCGTTGACTTCTGTTATTTCAGGCGAGTCCATGTCTCGACAACCATTTCGTAGAGTCCAGCAAAGAAAACAACGAGGAAAACAATAAGAGCAATCGAGAGGTACAATCCAAACCCAGTTTGAGGTCTTTGCTTAGAATCTTTGGCATAGGCACTTGATGTATTATCATAAGGTGCAATCGATACTAAGTTGCCTGACCTTTCAGAACGGTTGTTTAATGGAGTCTTTGGTGACATTGTAAATTTAAATATGATTGAATTTCATAATCTTAGCAAGTGGATGGCACGAAGATTTAAGTTGCGTTAACTTTTCCCGAACAAAAATGGCTCCGCTATTTTTCTCACCTCTTCGAAAGAATCCTCAAGAATATAATGCCCGGAGTCAGCAAATCGGTATGTTTGCATATGAGGCCAAATATTTTCCCATTTTTGTAAGTACCGGCCATGGAAGCAAAAGTCTTTCATCCCCCAGCATGCTATCACGGGAGTATCGGAGAAATTTGCTAAATTCTTAGAAGTGTTTTGTAAAACAGGAAGGGTTGAATGGTTAGTTTCAAAGGGAATATCCCGGACGAAGTTCCAAATCGCTACGCGGTTTGCCCAATTATTGTAAGGGTATAGCAGTCCTTTCTTTGCTGAATCTGTAATGCCCTTAGCGGACCCCATCCAGGTTGCCGGACCGGCAAAACCGTTCAAGGCTCTAACGAAAAATTCACCGAGAAGAGGCAATCGACAAAATAGGATGCGAAGGGGGACATCCCTGGAGGGAAAGGACGCAGTATTAAGTAGTACAATCTTTCGTATTTTATCTACTTGGTGAGCAAATGCAGTCATGCCAATCGCTCCTCCCCAGTCATGGACAACTAAGTTGAAGTTATTTAGACCCAAATGGTCTACAAGTTCCAAAAGGTTGGCCGCGTGATTTTTAAGATTATATGAAAATTGGTCAGCTCTTGGTTTGTCAGAAAGGCCGCAACCCAAATGATCAGGCACAATACACCTGCTATGATCCTTCCAGGACTTTACTGCGTTTCGATAATAAAAAGACCAGGTTGGGTTGCCATGAAGAAAAAGAGTGACTGGATTGTCTTTGGACCCTTCGTCTAAGTAACTGAGGGAATGCCCGTTTGAAAGTTTAAAACTTTTTGGTTTAAACGGATAGGATTTTTCGAGATGAGATGGTAATTTCAAGGATTAATCGAAAGCATGAGGCTGGATAGACCGCTTCCGATTCCAAGTAAGGCTGTCTTTCGGAATAAGTTCTCAGGGTCTTTTTCGCAGGCTATAGTGTAAGTGATTGGGAGTGAGACTGAACCACAGTTACCTAATTTTTCAAAGCTTGGAAAATTAATCTTTGGATCAATGGATAATGACTCCATGACCGCGTTAGTGTGTGCTTTTCCTACTTGGTGGGTAATAA
>JAYQBI010000107.1:0-4697 GCA_038137235.1 Opitutales bacterium
GGTCTGAGTTGGTTTATGAAAGATCTTGCATTTTCGGTTCTGCCAACAAAAGAAATTTGAAACCTGTAGGAACCTACATGAGGGGAATTTCTTAACAGTAATTGGTTTGAGATATTACCAATTAGATCGCTAGCAATGTACTTTTGGTCAGTTATTCCAACTGCTTCTCTTTTAATGAATTCTAGTTCCAGCAATTGTCCGTCAACGGTGGAAGAGACAAGGGCGTCAATAATTTGGTTTACTATTTTTGCCTGAATTTCAATTAAGCTTGCCTCTGCCTTATCAAAGCTAGGCCAGTAACCATTGTATGCAGAAAAGCCAAAACCAAATTCTTTCCTTTTAGCTGATTCATCACCAAATACAGTAGTGTTGTTTGCTACAAGTTTAACACCGTTGGTGATACATCGGTTTTTTAGATTTGGAAGGAGTCTGTTTAAATATGCATTAACGCCAGATGCGGATTGGGGGGCGTGTGTATGATAAATATTATCAAGAGGATTCAAAAAATGCTCCCAGTAATTTTTGTGGGATTTAAAACGATCAAGTAGAATTTTTGTTTCTGATGTTGCAAGATCTAGGTCACCTTCAAGAGAGTTTTCAAGAAATAGTTTGTTTTTAATCTCAACAAGATCTTCTGTCTGCTTTTCGGTTTGGTCATACAAATTTTCCAAGTCTTTTCTTAGAAAGAAATAATAAATCACAAGTATCACCAAGGCCAACAGGGCACATAGATTAATCAGTAAAAACCCTCTGTGCTTTATCATCATTTCGATATGTCGAGCGTTAATTCTAGTTCAAAGTGTGTAAAATATCTGTTAAACAAATCACCCTTTCCGTCGGTTGAGAAAACTTTTTTTGATAATGAAGAAACTTGAGGAATGTCGGCAATTCCCTGAGTTAAGTTTTCCTGAATCAAACTATTGGCATCAATAAGGTTGTTCCTTCTTGAGTCCGCATCCATTTTGCCCACATCATTGAGATCTACTAAGTATCTTCCTGTTATATTAACCAACGTTTCATTAGATAGATCACTTGTATTAGCAGCAGTATTAATCAAACTAGTGGAACCTTCTAAATATTTAATCGAATCTAACCATATATTATTAATTTCGTTTGACTGGGTAAGATTCTGCAAAGAGTTTATAAATCTTGTCTGGGAATATAGAGTTTCGCTTAAGTAATCTAGTTGTTTTAAAAATTCATTAATTTTTATGTTGTAAGTCTCATAAGTTTGAAGCGAGATCTTTTTAAAATTTAATTCATTGAGTTTGTTACTGCTTAGGACTAGATCTCTTTTTAAATTATATGAATAACTGAGTAATTCATCTTCAGATTCAAGAGCCTTAAATATAGGATAAATAGGTAAAAAAGCAATACAGAATGAGGCGATAGATAGATAAATTTTCTTTTGTTTAAATTTTAACTCTTTAATGCTTTTCTGAGGTATTAAATTAATTACATTAAGCGCATTTTCTTGCTTGGATATCAGTAAAGCAAAGCCCAAAGGCTCGGTAATAATAAAAGGTAACTTAGACTTTTTATCTTCAATTGTTTCTTCTAATTCCAGCATTTCCCCGGGATCGAAATTGAGAACCGGCAACTGCTGGCTCTCCGAGAGAAATTTCACCAGCGAAATACTGGCAGTTGAATTTCCTGAAGCCAGAATACATTCTGGAGATTTTCCTTTCTTGAGCCTCTTGTATGTAACAATAGATCTACTAATTTCTTGACCTATTTTATTGAAGAAGTTGTGAGTTAATGTTCTTAAAACCTCGATAGCTGGGTCAGTTGCATTAGCATTTAATCTGTTTTCTAGATAATTAATCTTTAGCTCCTCTGCTTTGTCGAATGAAATACCAAAGTTTTCTGCAATCGAATCTGTTAAAGAGCTGCCACCGAGATTAATAGTTCTAACCAAGAAGCCTGATGGGTTTGAGAAAAGTAGGGTTGTTGTTTTTGCACCAATATTGACCAGTGCCTTTTCGTTGTATTGCTCCAGGGGCCTGTAATTAACCAATACATTATGATCTAAAATTGCACCAGGACATAAATGTGTTGGCAATAACCCGCAATCATAAGCAATTTTGCAGAGCTCTTCTGTGAAACGAGGTTTGACCGCAAAAGCCAAAATCTCCTGTTCAATCCCATCATCATCTATGACTTGGAAGTCCCATGTCATCTCAGTCAAAGGAAAAGGCATTTTTTGGCTAAGCTCGTATGATACAACCTTTCTCTGCTTGGTGCTTTCTACCTTGGGAACTCTAAGTGTTTTGGAGAGTAATTTACTTCCGGGCAATATAAGCTTAGCTGATCCTTTAATTTTATTTTCCCTGCATATTTCAATCAGGGTTTCTCGGACAGAATCCATCCACTGCTCTTCATCTGAAGATTCTGGTTTCGTGCTTTTGTGCACGAAATCAGAGAGCTTAATCTGCCCATTATCAAATGAAAATATACAAACAGACACATGCGATGTGCCAAGATTTACAATAATTTCCTTACGACTAGCCATTGTTTCGACAATGCCAGTGTCAATTAATCAAGATATATTGGGCCAAGATCTCTTAGATAGGCTTGATCCAATTTGTAAGCAGGAATCAAAATACCTTCATTAGGTAGGGATTTGCTTTGGGCTTCTGCCTTAAATCTTTCTAGGGTTTCTTTGGTTTTGTACTTACCAAACATGATGGAGTCGGAGACATTAAATTGAATCCCCTTTCTAGAAAAATCGATAACATAGCCAAGTAGTTCTGGATAGGAGCCTCCAAAATCATCTCTTTCAGCAATTGCTGCGGGAAAAAGAAAGTGAGCAACATAATTACTGCCAACCTCTAAAATCATACACTTCAATGATGCAGAGTAGTATTGAAAGTTTTCAGGGTCGTTTTTATCCGTCCTGAGAAACTTTCTGGCAAAGTCATTTCTGAAGCAAACGAAAAGATTTAGTTCGAGATTATCAAAGTATTTAGGATTAAATAATTCTTCTCTTGATCGTGGCTTTCGCCCCTCTAATGCATCAAGGTCAGGATTGGAAATGAGCTGAAATGGAACAGATATTTTAAGCCAAAGATCTGATTCCCGCTTAACGGTAACCTTTCCATCGAGAGACACAAACTTATCAAAGTCCTGATCTTGTGCCAGTGTTGGAAGATGGATAATGAGAAAGGTTATTATGGCGAAAGTTAGTTTATTCATTAGATAAATGTAATAAGTAATGAAACAGTCTTTTACACAGCTAACATCTAAACAAGCCTTTTTTAAATGAAGTTCAAGATATCTTGTTTACTTTTTATCCAAAACCAACAAGGGGAATTATTGTTATTGAAAAGAAAGAAGCCTCCCAACAAGGGGTATTGGAGCCCACCAGGTGGTAAGTTGAAAATGGAAATTGGCGAATCGCCTCTTGAGTGTGCCTGCAGGGAAGCGGAAGAGGAAACGGGTTTAAAATTAAAATTTTCGGATTTCAGGCTTTTTGGATATGTCTCTGAAAAAAATTATGAAGGAGATTCTCATTGGCTTATGTTTTTATTCGATTGTCTCTGCCCTATTGAGCGTAAACCCAAAGACTTTGACGAGGGATGCTATGAGTTTTTTTGCCGCCAAGAGATTGATAAGATCAAAATACCTCCTTCTGACTCAAAGTTGGTTTGGCCGTTTTACGATCGTCGTAATGAAGGATTTTGGGGAATTCAAGCAGATTGTAACCAAGCAGAACCAAAAATAAGGATTGAAGCAGGTCCAAATTTATAAACAATAGCAATCTTTTATTATTTTTTTCATGGAAGGCTTACACCACGATACTGATCTTGAAGATGTCGGTAAAAAATCCTTATCTGCAGAACAGAAAATTGATCACATCGATGATGTGAATTTTAGTGATTTTTCAAAAACCAATATTAACCAAGCTCTTTCTAACGAAGAAAAAATAGTGCTCTATTCTCAAATGGTTAGGATTAGGCGTTTTGAAGAGCGTTCCCTGCGTGCATACCAACAAGGGCATATTGGGGGTTTCCTGCATCTTTACATCGGGCAAGAAGCTGTGGCTGTTGGTGCTGTTTCTGTTATGTCTTCTGATGATCATGTAATTACTGCCTATCGGGATCATGGACACGCATTAGCCGTTGGAATGGATATGGATGAATGCATGGCGGAACTATTCGGCAAAAAGACTGGCTGCTCTAAGGGCAAAGGGGGTTCCATGCACTTTTTTGCTCCTGATAAAAATTTTTGGGGAGGTCATGGAATTGTCGGAGGGCAAACACCTCTTGGTCTGGGCATTGCATATGCCTTAAAATACAACGAGAAGAAAGGAGCCTGTTTGTGTTTCATGGGAGATGGAGCAACCAATCAGGGTCCATTTTATGAATCTTTGAACCTGGCCTCCCTCTGGAATTTACCCGTGGTATTTGTAATTGAGAATAACGGATATTCAATGGGAACTTCTGAAAGTCGCCATTCTGCTGGTGAACCTCTCGCTAAAAGAGGAGATCCCTTTGATGTGAATTGGTCTGTGCATCAAGGACATGATCTTTACGAAGTGAGGGAAGCAATTGGTAATGCCCTTTCCTTGGCTCATGAAAAGCAAAGTCCGTCTGTGCTTGAGATCGTTACCTACCGATACAGGGGCCATTCTGTTGCTGACCCAGATCAAACCTATCGAAGCAAGGAAGAGATTGAGGAATATAAAAAGAACAAGG
>JAYQBI010000108.1:0-4599 GCA_038137235.1 Opitutales bacterium
GTACTTCGTGTGCTCGATAAGTCTGCGGTCAACCTGGATTTGGATAATCTTGGTCTTCCTGAAAATGTGAAAACGGGAATACGAGGAGCAGTACGTCGTCCAAATGGTATTTTTATTGTTACCGGCCCGACCGGTTCCGGCAAAACCACCACCCTATACAGTGCTCTGCGTGAAGTTAACGAAATGGACACCAAGATACTCACTGCTGAGGATCCCGTGGAATATGAGATTGAGGGCATTATGCAGGTGCCTGTGAATCATCAGGTCGGGTTGGACTTTGCTAGGGCACTTCGTGCATTCTTAAGGCAGGACCCAGATAAAATTATGGTGGGGGAAATTCGCGATATTGAAACTGCACGAATTGCGGTGCAGGCTTCTCTTACGGGTCATGTTGTTCTGAGTACCTTGCATACAAATGATGCTCCGGGTGCGGTTACCCGCTTAATTGACATGGGGTTGGAGCCTTTTCTATTGTCGGCTTCCTTGGAATTTGTTCTTGCCCAGAGACTGGTTCGTAAAATCTGCCTAAGTTGCCGGGAAGAATTTGAGCCAAAAAATGAAATGCTTCAAAACCTAGGTTTAGTACGAAAGGATCTGGGGGATCGAAAATTTTATTACGGAAGAGGCTGTGCCGAATGCAATAATGGTGGGTACCGTGGACGGACCGGTTTATTTGAGATGATCAAAGTGAATGATACTTTTCGTGAAATGATCAATTCGGGAGCGGCCACACTGGTGCTAAAGCAAAAGGCAATTGAGCAGGGTATGCGAACTTTGAGGGAGGATGGCCTCAGGTCGATTCTTGATGGTGAAACCACGGTTGAGGAAGTCTTGAAATACACCTGATTTCCCCCCAAGATACAAAGGATTTAATATGGCAATCTTCGAATATGTCGCGACCGATCAAGCGGGTAACTCTGTTGACGGAACCTTTGAGGCTGTGGATGAGGCCGATGCACGAAACATTCTCGCCCAGTATAATCTGACCCCTACCAGCCTGATTATGCAAGGGGGGGCACCACCTACAATGTCTTCCCCTGCTGCTGTCTCCCCTCCAAAAAATGATGTATCCTCTTCCAAGGTAAAAACGGAGAAAAAACCAAAAGCGAAAAAGAAAAAGAAAAAAGGTGGTTTACTCGCTATGGAAATTGGGGGAGGCCCAACCAACGAGGACATTTCTATTTTTACCAGGCAAATGTCCACCCTTATCCAAGCAGGATTGCCTTTGCTTCGAAGCCTCGAGGTAATGATTAAGCAGCAGGAAAATAAGCCCAAATTTAAGGCAATGCTTGAAGCAGTTGCTGAAAAGGTTTCCTCAGGAGGAACATTATCCGATGGGCTGGCGATGTATCCAAAGACCTTTGACAAATTATTTGTTAATATGGTCAAAGCAGGGGAAGCCGGAGGCGTGCTGGATCTTGTTTTGGACAGGCTTGCTCAATTCCAGGAGAAATCGATCCGCACAATTAAGAAAGTCAAATCTGCAATGATCTATCCGAGTGTGATCATGTTTGTCGCAGTGGGAATTGTTACCTTGCTTATGATGGTCGTGGTTCCTCAATTTCAAACCATTTTTGAGCAGATGCTTAGAGGTGCTCCCCTGCCAGGACCGACTCAAATTGTTGTTGGTATAAGTGATCTTTTTGCATCTCACCCCATTCTTGTTCTCGGTGGCATGGGTGGGTTGGTGGGGGGAGTTCTTTTGCTGAAGAAAACGAAACAAGGTGCCAAAGCTTTTGACTGGCTGGGATTAAAGGTTCCAGTGGTGCGGGAAGTAGTGAGTAAGTCGAATGTTTCCAGAATTACCCGTACATTTGGTACTCTTCTAAGCAGTGGTGTTCCAATTTTACAGGCTTTGCAAATCACTGGTGACACCCTGACCAATGTATTTTTCATCAAGGCAATGAATAATGTGCACAATGCGGTGCGGGACGGTGAATCCATGGCGGTTCAAATGGAAAGAGAGCCAGTTTTTCCGACCATGGTAACCAGTATGGTTGAAATTGGAGAAGAAACCGGGGAACTACCAGATATGCTCACCCGAATTGCAGATAATTATGATGAGGATGTGGATAACGCGGTAGCAGGGGTAACTTCCCTGATTGAACCGGTCATGATTGTATTTCTTGCGGTTGTAGTCGGGTTTATCGTTATTGCCTTGTTTTTACCGATAGTGGCAATTATCGAAAATATTGGCTAGTTGAAGACTAGCGGGCATTGTTTTCCCTCCAAAGTTTTGCTTTTTCTGGATCGGTTTGCGCCCAAGTATTGATTGCATTTTGCACCATTTGATCTCGTAATTTTGGATCAGTAATCGATTGAGCCCATTCGATAGCACCCTCAGGATCTTTTTCCTTAATACGATTGGCGAAAGTAGCAACTGCAGGATCAAGTAAAGTAGAGCTTGGTAGATTATTGAGCCATTTGGCAGTGGCCACTGGGTCAATTCTCGCCCATTTACCGGTCAGCTCTGTAAATGCATGTTTTTTTCTTTCATCATCTGGTAACTGTCCAGTCCAGGAAGCAACCTTTGCAGGGTCGCGTGAAATCCATTGATCAATTACATTATCTAAAATTCTGTAAGTGCCCGGTTCCAGTGGCATCGATTTAACCCAATTAGCTGTGCGTTCAAGATCTTGCTTGGCAAGTTTTGCACCGATCTGCCCTAATATTTTCTCCCTCATTTTGGGATCCTCCTTAGGAAAGTGCTCTGCCCATTGAATCGCAGCAGTAGGTCCTTCTCCGGCAAATCTTTCGGCGAGAATACTGGATGACTGCGATCTTGCCGATCCACTTGGTAAACTTAGAAACAGGCGGTTTGCAGCTTGCAAATCGGTCTCCATTAGTCCCTTGATGATTCCAACCAATAACGGATTATTAGCTTTATCATTATCCGGATGGTTTGCTTCTGCCCATTGAATCGCAGCCTTTGTATCCTTCACCGCCCATCCAGCAAGGGCTTCTGAAATACCAAACCTTCTTTCGCTGTTAGCTTCAAGAGAACTGGACGCGTAGGCAAGTGCACCTTTCGGGTCGAAGTTCGCCCAGCTCCGCATCAGTAATTTCATTTCCAAATGTCTGCCATATCCCTTAGGCAGTTCTTCAAATGCCTGAATAACCTGCTTAATATTAGTACTGTCCATCGAGCGGACCGCGTCCAAATATGACCCCAAGCGTTCCACGATGTCACCACCCTGCAAGATTCTCTGCAGATTTGGAGGCATGGCGGGAGGTTTAAAGTACTTTTGACCGCTTTCTTGGGTGGCTTGTCCTATGCGTTTATGATCATTAATATGCAAGTTTGCCGGCTCCCTGTTCGGTTGTTCATAACGAAAACCGCTGGAGGAATTTCCATGCTTCGATCCCAAGTGTAGTCCAAGGTAAAAAACTAGACCTAGCGATATTGCCCAAGGCAGCCCTATTTTTAAGAACGCATTCATTTTCGTGTCCTAAGATTATGGTAGGCTTGGAAAATTTTCGGGGCAAGTCGAACCTGATTTCCTGAACAATTTCCTCCCTCTCGCTCAGGAGGATGCTTTCATTAAAATTGTCTTGAGATACTTAAGCCAATGACGCGTGGAGACCCAGCTATTCCCGGGCTCCCGGTTAAGTTGTTCACTAACGAGGTGTAGTATTCTTCATCAGTTAGGTTTGAGCCAAACACTTTAAATTTCCAATCTTTCCAGTCGTACCCCAGGCTGGCATCCCATAAAGTATAGCTACTAATTTTTTCGGTAGGGTTGGATCCATCGTAGTTCCAGTAATGGGTGTCCCCGATTGTTTTGGTGCCTATTTGACCATGGATACCATTATCGAATTCATAGTTCAGCGAGATAGCAAGGGTGTGTTCAGGAATGAAAGAAACTTGTTTTCCGGTTAAGCCGGAACCGTCGAATTTATCGTACTCAGAATTACAAAGCCCGTAAGCTAGGGAGAATGTGAAAATTTCTGAAGGTTTAATGTACCCTTCAATTTCAATTCCCCGTGCCGTGACTTCCTCTGCGTTTGCCACATAATAATTAGTCGACCCGGTAACGGGTAGCTCGAATTGATAATCTTTAATCTCGTTTATAAATCCAGTTAAATTCAATCCCCATGATTGTGTAGGTGCCAATAGCAGCCCGATTTCATACGAAAGTGTTTCTTCTTCAGAAAATGCAATTTGGCTGGGTGTTATCGTGTAGGCAGAAAAACCTCCGGGCTTTTCGGAGTAGGTTGCACGCAAATTAGCAGACAATTGATCGGTGATTTTTCTTTCCCAATTTATAGAGGGAGAAAAAGAATCAAAATCATTTTTCTGAGAAATGAGGTCCTTGTAGGGGCTGGGGGCAAAAGTTGGAGGAAGAAAGTTGAAGCCTGTTTTGGTGCGACTAATTTTCTTTTCAAAATTGTCATAACGCAGACCGAGTGAAAGAAGGTCAACTTCGGTAAAATTTTTGGAAATAGATGAAAAGATACCAAGACTGCGTGATTTAAGGCGGGAAGTAGTTTGCTCGGTTACTCCGAAAGATCTTGTGGCATCTCCATTAATTTCACTATCGGCGTAAAAGGCTCCGAGAACCCAATCGATTTCTGAATCTTGTTCTGATTCGATTCTGA
>JAYQBI010000109.1:0-4575 GCA_038137235.1 Opitutales bacterium
TAACCAAATTTCTCCAACAAGGGAATGTATCCTCTCAATTGAATGTTTCCATCTGCAGATGCCAACATGTGATCCAGCTTTCCAACTGCACTTAGACACATTACTTGATCATTAGCAAAAATAAGAGAAGCATCATAACTTTGATCAATCTCTGCATTATGTAACTCCCAAAAGTTAGTTCCATTTCTTGAAATCGACATAAAAACGCCCTGCTCCATCGAACCTACTCCTATTGAGGAAAAGCGGTGATCACGAACTAGTTTCTCACATTCTGAGTGATAATTCATGTAAGTGGTGGCAGCTTCTAGTGCGGCAGCGAGAAGCACTTTTGAAAATGATGGATTTCCCCATTGTTTATTGTGGATATTCCCGACATCAATTAAATATTTAAGAGCTCGAATTGATGAACGAGGAGATCGTAAAAAACTCCATATGCATGGCAATGCAAAGCCTGTCCTTGCCGCCTTAATCAGCGAATTGTCATGAAATACTAAGCCTGAGTTTCCGAATTTTATTCTTTTTTCGTCGCAAATATGAGGATGCATGAATTCACCTGCGTGATTAGAGTGATCAAGTTCTTTGACAGACGCCCAAATAGACCTTGCCAATGTCCATGGAACAATTCGATTAGATGGAATAGTCACTTTCAACCAGCAAGATTCTCTAAAGCCGACAAAAAAGATTTTGGACTATCCTCAAACGGTAGCGTTAGAGCATTTTCATTTCTCAGGTATTTGATCAATTTAGGAAAACTAGAAGGTTTCCTACAAAATAAAGGCTTTTCAGAATATTTTTTCCAATAATTCAAATTATTTGTCTCTTGAGGCATGATTCCTTTAGATAAATCGAAAATTATTGGGCACCCTGAAACCAATGCTTCCGTTGAGCTTCCTGCACCTGGTCGGGCAAATACACAGTCCACTATTTTTAAGAAATCTGCCATTTGAGAGTCATTTATAGTCTTCAATGGTACAACCTTAACCTGACTGCTTTGAGAACAGCTTCTTTCTAATTCATTGAAATCTCTTACATTCGTTCCGCAAAGTGCAATAACTTGGCAATTTTCACCAGACTCTATCAAAGATTGGATAACTTTTTTGTGATTATTTACGCCATTGGCACCAGTTGTGAGAAGATAGGTCGAAACCTTTGGGTCTAAATTATACTCTTCAAGTACTGTTGTTCTAGAAATAGCGGTTTTTTTATAGAATGATTTTCTGAGTAATGGTCCTGCATTTAAACATTTCCCTGCAGGCATTCCTCTTTTTTGAGCTGCCTGGCAACACTCCTCAGTAGGACCAGCAAAAAGGTTATTGGATGGATTTATCCAATGTCGAGAAAAGCCTAAGCCATCAGCCAACTCTCCACAGTAAACTGCAAAAGGCAATGTTTGAGAAATTTTAATTCTTAAAAGATCGAAATATCCATGATTTAAGTGAGAGTGCATTGAAACCACTAGTCTAGGCTTAAATTCAGTACATACCTTTAAAAATTTTGAGGAACCTATAATTCTACCCGCCCCCCGATGCATGGAAGCAAATTCCAAAAAATAAAAATAAGCAAAATGCATAAATGGCAGTTTGCGCTGAATAAAATTGTATAAACTACATCCAAATCGGTAACCTATAAATGATGTTTCCAAGGGGTGGTAAACTTTGGCACTCCCCCCTCTTTCAACCCACCAATCATGCAAAGCATTTGCCCGCATGTCATGACCGCCTCCGGTAGACGCACTCAAAATCAGCAGTTTCATCGAGGGTATAATTCAATTAACTGAAAGACAGACAGGTCAAGTCTATCCTCTTTACCCCAAAAGTTAATCAAGGGAATGGACAAACAAACCACTTCGCAACTTGGGCTCAAACCAAGTTGTTTTAGGAGGCATAATCTCTCCAGCATCAGCGATTGAAAGCAATTGGTCCATCGATACAGGATAGAGGGCAAAAGCAACTCTCATTTCCCCGGAATCGACCCTTCGCTGCAGTTCCTCTAATCCACGGATTCCTCCGACGAAATCAATGCGGTTACTTTTCCTTAAATCTGTAATATTAAGAATTGGAGAAAGAATTAACTCAGAAAGTATCGTGACATCCAAGTCTTTAACCGGATCATCCGAACGCGAGTTATCCAATGGCGTTAAGCGATACCACTTGCGGTCAAAATACATCGAAAAATCTCTCATTTTTCGGGGCTTACACTCTGAAAAGCTTACATCTTCTAGAGAAAAATTGGCTCTCAGTTGGCTTAAAAAATCCTCAGAAGAAAGACCGTTCAAATCTCTGACCACGCGGTTATAGTCATAGATTTCCAACTGATCGTCAGGAAAAAGAACCGCCATGAAATAGTTATACTCCTCACTTCCAATGTGGTGTGGGTTTTTTTCTTTTTTATTATTCCCAACCCTGGCAGCTGCAGCAGTGCGGTGGTGTCCATCAGCAACATACAAACAGGGAACTTCCCTGAAAATACTTGTTATCTGGTCATTAGTTTTACAATCAGAAGAAACCCACAATTCATGCCTTACTCCATCTTCTGCAACGAAGTCATATTCAGCAGGTTTTTTCTGCAAATCCTCAATTATCAAATCAATTTCAGGTTTCCCTCGATAAGAAAAAAACACAGGCTCAGCATTTGCATTCAAAGACTCAACATGTTTAACACGGTCATTTTCTTTTACCGTTCTTGTAAGCTCATGTTTTTTAATCAAGCCATCGTTGTACTGCTGAAAATGGCAACAACCCACTAATCCAGTTTGACTACGACCATTCATGGTCAAACGATAAATATAAAAACTATTTTCTTTATCCTGATTAAATTTACCGTCTTCTATAAATGAGCTAAAATTGGCACGAGCTTTGAAATACACCTCTTCTGAATAAGGATCGATTGACTCTGGTAAATCAATTTCCGCTTTTATGACATGGAGAAAAGAATTCTCATTTCCTGATGCCTCAATTCTAGCCTCACTGGAATTGAGGACATCATAGGGTTTCGATGCTACTTCGCTGGCAATATCGCAAGAGGGTCTAAGTGCACGAAAAGGCTTAAAATCAATCATTTCCAAGAATTATTAAATTGAAGAATTTAAGAGGGAGTTTTCTCTTGGTTCTTCTTAGCCCTCATTTGAGCAAGCAGCTTCAAGGCAGAACCAGCAGCCAAAGTGCTTTTAAGGGGAGCGGACTGTCCCTTTCCAGCAAAGACGGCTGCCTTGTTGGACGACTGCATTTCTTCGAGTATTTCTCTTCTCAAAATCGAAATTGACCTAGGTGCTGTAATACCAATCTTAACTGAGTCTCCCTCAATTTTGGTGACTGATATTTCTATCTCATCACCAATTCGTATTCCTTGATCAATTTTTCTCGATAGAATAAGCATCGTACCCTCAAACGCATTTATTCGCCGGCATCTGCCAGGTCTAAGACATAGCGAGCAGAGTACTTTTCGTGGTTATTAATAATACATTGTTTCGCAACCAAAGTATTTCGGTTGACGATAACTGGACCGACAAGATTTACGGATATTTTTGAATTCCCCTCAGAGGGAAGCGTGACGATATTCAAAATCATGGTATCGTCAGCACCGGTGATCCCCAAATAGTCCACATCATTGTCTGAAATTTCAACCGTGTAGTCAGGAATGATTCCGCCAGGTTCAATCACAATAAATGCCAAACCTTCCTGATTATCTTCCCGAAGCCACATAAAAGGCAATTCTTCCTGATCATAAAATAATTCCATATTTTTAATGTCAGGAAATCCGAATAAGCCTCCAGAAACATCAAGTGTGTGGCTATGCTGAGCGTTTTGCTCATCATGCTTGGTTTCATCACCTATAATCAGCTTCATCAGAAAATTCTAGCTAAGAAATCTTAGAGGTAATTCAAAAGTGAAGTATTCAAGAGATTCGCCCCGACCTGCATCGCTGCCTGATAAGCAGTTGAAATTTGAGTCAAGCGCATGATGGCATCTGAAATATCAACATCCAAATCATTCGCCAACCTTTGATCAATAGCAAGGTGGTATTCTTCATCATGAGCACGGACAGTGTCCATCCTCACCATCACCGCAGACAATTCACCCATTTTGTCCACCACATTGTTCTCGAAATTGATCAAATCTCGTTCCACACTTTGAATCTGTTGAGCCATCGAAGTTGGATCATTATCTCTTAAACCGTTCCTTAGTTCAACAATAGAATCCAAAAGATCAGCAAGTTCTGCAGTGTTATTATTTTCTGCATTTAGGAACGAGGAAATTTTGCTATCCTTACCAATATAATACTCCGCGTTTTCACTGGCTCCAGTATAAGTTACACCAATGATATTGCCATCTTGGTCTCTATGGTCGAGGAAAGTCTTGGTCCCAGTGGAAAAAGAATAGGTATCGCCAAGACGTGGCCCCATTGGGGCATCAGTTCTTGCAGAAAAAGCCTCTTCATTAATCGAAAATCCAGTAATTATAAAAGGCCCTGGATCGTTGGGGTTTTCTCCCCAAATCACTTCCGCCTCAAACGACTGACCATCCGCCAATACAATTTCTGCAGTTTCAAAAGCCGTTGGAATCGATCGATTCGCCA
>JAYQBI010000110.1:0-4564 GCA_038137235.1 Opitutales bacterium
AGATCTAACAGATCTTTCGCTAAATATTACTCTTACTGACGACGGTTACATGGATATATCGGAATCTGATTTGGAAACCATTGTTGATGCAGTAAGTGGATTAACAGCTGAAGCCGCCGGGGACGAATCCACTCTTGGTTTTACAAGTGAATACCTCTCCAATATGTCGGCGAATCTAGAGACTGCTCATGGTCGCATCATGGATGTCGATCTGGCAGAAGAGACAGCAAACTACGCATCGCTTAGCATGCAGTATGAAGCTGCTGCCGCTGCCGTAGCACAGGCAAATGTAAGTGCCGCAAATGTATTCGACCTCTTGATTAGTTCAATCAATCGAGACTGATTATATATCTGCCATGACCCAGCATACTTTTCCGCTTCACATAACATACCATGATTATGTGGAGCGGGAAAGGGCGGTCGGTCAGGTGCATCAAGGATGATGCTCGGCAAGGAAAGGAGTCCAAAATATAGATGAAGCAACAATCAATACCATTTGAATTGAAGGATGTGCTGTCCGGCTTAACCGGATCAGGCAAAATTCGTTCGATTCTAATACTCAACCATAAACCTGGAGATGCACCACTGACCCTTGATTCTCTTTGTACAGAGGTCCTCGCAAGTGAACCACATTCATACAAGACAATACTAGGTATCGGGAAACTGGAGTCTCCAATAGACTTCCTCTCTCAGTTCGCCCGGAATCTAAGAACAGGAAGAGGGGACCCCATAAAACTGGCGAGGTTTGCAAGGGATGTGGGAAAGTCAATATCTTCTTTAGGGCCAGACGGAAAGGAACTGCGATCTCATGAAGAGTCCCGCAGGAATCTAGCGGACTCACTCGCTCAATTATTTGGCAAACTGATTGTAAGTGCACCAAAGTTACTTCTTTGCTTCGACCAGATTGACAAGTTCCCGGATGACCTACTTGACTGGATCGCAGGGGAACTGAACCAGGCAATGCGGGCGGTTCCGCAATTCAAAAACACCCGGTTTTTATTCACTGCCAGTAAGCACGATCAAAGATTGGACAATTTCTTCAATCAGTTTGGTTTTGAGAAGGTCCGGACTTATCACCTTCAACCGCCCGAGAGTAAAGGAAGCAGATTAACTAAAATTGAACTTTCAGATAAAGTAAATAACCCCGTTCTATCGAAAAGGTTGATAAATGAGAAAAACTCCCCTAAGTTAGAAAAAGAATTTGCAAATAAAGTGTCGACTGATCAACAGGATGTGAAAAAGTTCATGTCTTCCTTTACGGAAGATGAAAAGATTTATTTATCTGCATTATCCTATCCAAAGCGTGCCAGCCGATACAGCCTTGAGCATTTTGTTGATTCAAGAACTGCCGCCCTAGCCTACAACTGGCTTAAGCGCTCCCCTTCCCTACGGTCAGTTCATGAGTCAGGAGATTTGATCTTGAGCGAATCCGTACGGAATTTTGCCCGCTCCTATCATGCTTCTCAGGATCCTCAATCCGCTGTAAAGCGGAATGAAATATCTTCGGTGCTGGACTTGTTTTTTGATCAGTTTCCTTGTGTTGAAGACCATAAAATAGCGATCAATCTACAAGCATTCAGCCAGTTTAATCAAAAATTGCTCAATCAGTTATTCAATAAAGATGAACAGAGTGGGATTGAGCTCTTCATTAAACGAAATGAGGAATCGATCATTGAGGATGGAAAGACTTTCGTTCTTTCTGACGATGCCAAATTAGTTACCCGCAGGTACATGGAAGTTAGCGAGCGACTGCCACTCCCCGGTCTTCTTGACAGGGTGCGTGAAATTTGGTTGGAAGACCAAGAACATTTCTCCAAGAAAAAATCAAAGTTGGACGAGGAGAAGAAAAATTTAACTCTAGAAATAGAAGATACCCTTCAACAAATTGTTAAATTAAAAGATTTAAAAGATAAATTACTTGATGACTTTAAAAGCCCGAAGAGATTTAAGCGGGAAAAAGAATACTCATTTTCTACATCGAAGGCTTTAATCTTTCTTGGTCTCGCTACATGCGGAGCAAGTGTAATGTTTGAATCGCTTGGGGCTTATCATGCAGCATGTGGCTTGGCAGTTACTTTATTTGGGTTCTTCTGGCCCAATGTGGAACTGAAAAAAGCCACTGCGACAGACGACGGCCCTAAGTCAAACTTAGCCATTGAAACTCAGCAGCGTTCCCTGAAACACAGAATCACCGGATTAGGAAACCGTACTGGAGTAATGAAATCAAACCTCGATGAGCTAGATAAGCAAATGGAAAGCTTAGGCGAAACGCCTCCTCCGCCGTATATTGATTTGGCCGAGGAGATCGATTAGTTTTCCAGCCTTCCTTTTTAATCAGATTTCATGGATGGTCACCCATGATTCTCCTAGATTCTCGAACCGTTTATTCAAGCATTACGCAAAGGTGGATCCATTCCATCCCCACAGATGCCGTTCTGATTCCTGAAACTCAATGTAAACCCTGGAAGGCTCGATCTTAAAATAGTCTAAGCATAGGTCAGTCAGTCGCTTGCTTATTTTAGATGTGGTGTCAGGCGCTAAGGTTCCAACATTTTTTACTTCAATGTATGCACATGGTTGAGTTGAATCACCCGAGAAACTAAGGCACTCTTCAAATTCTAATGATACCATTACATACTGGATCGACTTCCCAAGTTCATCAGCCAATATTTGGCCGAATAAGTGATGTATTTCACCTGAAGATTTTTCTGAAATATTTGGTATGTTCGACTTAAATTGTAAAAGTGGCATAACGAGAGTGAGAATGAAATATTTTTGGCATAATTCAAGAAGCAACATTTTAGCAGAACAATACCTCAAATGGCATGTCCTGTTATTTATTTCGTCCTCATGCTTTTTGACTTCATGTGGAGATCGAAACGATGAACCTCCGGCGGAAACTTCAACCAATAAACTTTTCGAATCTCATAAGATCGATGAGAGTGAAAAAAGTGTATTTTTCTTCAAGCAGAATTTAAACAAATCATTTGATGTAAATAAATCCCGGTTCGTTCTAGCAATGCCACTATGGGAAAATTCAAAAATTCAGAAAAGTGCCAGATGATGGATGATTTTGTAAAAACCAAGGCGGATACCCCTCTTGATCTGCATCATTTTAAGGATATTGATGTTCCTTCCCTTGTTGAAGAATTTGTTTGGGCATGCGAGCAAGACGGAAAGTCTCATGGAACGATAATTCATGGCAAAGGAACCGGGGCAATTCGTGAAATCGTTCACACTTGTTTATCCGAAAATCCTAATGTCTTTTCTTTTAAACTTGGTAGTTCTTTGCACCCTGAAAACTGGGGGATGACCACTTTTCAAATTAGATCTACAAATAAGTAGAGATGTTGTATCTTGAAATTTCGCGATGCATCCTTAACCATTATGCCATGAATCTTTTCAAACATTTGCTCAGTATCATCATACCAATTGTATTTTCACTTTTGGCAACATCCTGCATGGAGGAAGAGAAAACAGTGACGCTTGGCGGTTCGGTGGTGGATAAAAAAATCTCAATGACCACATACAACTGCATCCAATCCAAGGTTGAGGTATATCTGGTATCTTACGACGCGGTTGAAGGGGAATTACTGGCCAAGGCATTAAATGCTAAAGGGAAGGAAATTGGCCGATCCAAGCAGATGCTAAATCTTGGAAAAGATGATGCAAAATTGATTACTTTTACTTTTGATGCATCAGTTAGCCTGGATGAAGTATCAAGATTCATTCTTGATTTCAGAAAAAAGTAAATTTTCTACATTAGGATGCTTGATACTTAAGCACCAATGTAATATCGTTTAACTTCTGGAAGGATGGCAGAGTGGTCTAATGCGGCGGTCTTGAAAACCGCTGAACCGGAAACGGTTCCGGGGGTTCGAATCCCTCTCCTTCCGCCATCTTATTTCTTTATAACTAAATAGAATTATTGTCTTTTCTTGGCCAGGTTTTCTTATGATAACTATGAGGTGCCTCGATTATTCCACAACTGGATAGTTCCTCTATTTTATTCTAATTTTTTGCTCTACCTCGGATCCTTTGTTTGGGCAGATGTCCAGCAGGAGTCATTGTTTTATCGCTCGTTGATCTCAGATGCGTACTTAGGTAAGTGGTATTTGATGGACAATAAAGCACTTCCTTATGATGGCTTTATTCAAAAAAATGGACGTCAGTGGGTCCAGGGCAACAAAGCCCCCTACACTGGGTGGTATGCACAGCACGACAGCAATAAGACCGCCAGACTGCTTTGCTCTTTTTTTGAAGGAATCAGGGAGGGACCTGTCGCACAATGGGACAGTGAAGGTAACTTAATTCTTAGAGGAGCATATCTTGCCGGTAAAAAGCATGGAGTCTTTACCGGTTGGAACAATGTAGGCATTAGAGTATACGAAAAAGAATACGCAAGCGGGCGCCTCGATGGGTGGAATTACTTTTGGTATGATAATGGCCAATTACGCCTGCGATTGCTTTTTGAATCGGGAAAACTCATTGAAGCAACTGGTTGGTACGCAAATGGCAGAAAGTGTCCGCACACCAAAGTCGAGAAGGGGTCAGGCATTATTAT
>JAYQBI010000111.1:0-4418 GCA_038137235.1 Opitutales bacterium
CCTCAGGTAAAAATCAATTTTGACAGTATTAGCGTACTTTCAAAAAGAGAAACATTGAGAGCTCTTGAAAGTTTGCTTGCGATGAATGGAGTTGGCATAACAAAAATTGACGATCAGTTTTTCAAAGCAGTCCCGGCGACTGGAATGAATATTCATGTTCCTATTTGGCTAGATGGACCCGCCATGGGTTATGCTCCCAGTCAAAGAATTTACATTAAAATGTTTCATTTACATTACGCTCCGGCTTTGGAGGTGAGGGAGCAGCTTAGCCCTTTCTCAACTCCCAATGTTGGTGCCCTGCTAGTTTTTGAAAAGGCGAACAGCATTTTAGTTACTGATTCCCTTCTTAATTTGCAAAGAATGGAGAAACTATTGGAAACAATCGACCGTCCGATTCGCAAAGAGGATTTGGGTACTGATTTTTTTGTTTGGTCGACCAAGCACGCTGGTGCCAGGGAATTAGAGAGTAAGCTCAAAGGAATGATCGAGGGTAGCTTAAAACCATTTCTGGGGGGAACTACGAAAGTCGATTCGGATGAGCGTACGGGTAAACTCATAATCGTCACAAGGGAGGAAAACATCGAGACCCTCAAATTCATAATTGAAACCTTGGATGCTCCTGTAAAAATGAAAACCACTAGTAAGTTATTCAAATTACAGCACGCTGAATCCAAGGAGATACAAAGTATACTTGATGAGGTGATCAAAAATCAGCAGCGCATAAAGCAGCAACTGCAGGGAAAAAATGTGGCTGCTCGAGCCCAAGCTACTAATAAAAGCCCGTCTGGAGTAAAGCTTCCAGGGGGGCAAAAGCCTGCAGCAGGAAATGGTGATGTTTCCAATGCAAATGATGGTGCGGGTTCAGATGGTGCTCATGAATTTAGCGATTTTGTAACCATTTCGTCGGATGAAAGAAGTAATGCAATCTTGGTCTATGGTACCAAGGCGGACATAGATGAAATTGGCAGAATGATCGAATCATTGGACCAACCACTTCCTCTAGCAAGAATTGACACCATTTTTGTGATGGTCGACCTTACCACCCAAAATCAGCGTGGAATTGATGCACTCTTGAGCAATGTGGAATGGTCTGAGTTTGCGAGATCGTCCGGTGGGGATAATCTTTTCGGAGAGCCAAATGAAGATGGAAGTCCACGATACGATAGTGATGGTAATTTGATCTCCGCCGCTGTAGACAGTGCTGGTATTTTACAGGGAGTTGCAGGCATTCCTGGGTTAAATTCTTCTGTTCCATTTGAGTTAAGGGGAGGTAAGCTTACTGCCATTCGTTGGGATCAGATTTTTGCTCTTTCCTCGGAAAGAAACGATGTCCGGATTTTTTCCACTCCTTCCTTGATGGTTTCCCATAATGCCCCCGAGGTTCATATTCTCATTGAGGACGAACGCAACATTGTGGTGCCAACCTATGGAACCTACTCATCATCGGAGAACACCAATACTGGGCAACGGGATCAGATAACAGCCAAGACAGAATTAAATATTAAAAAGCCTAAAATAGGTCTGCCGCAGTATGATGAAAATGGTTCGATGTCCTCAAGAGGTTCGATTTTTATGGAAGTTGAGGTCAAAGCTGAAAAGTTTGATGAGACCCAAAGTAATTCTTACGCCGGGCAGACTTTGCCAGCCAAGAAAATACGAGAAGCAAAATCTTTTGTTACGATCAGAGATCGCGAAATCCTTGTGCTCGGCGGTCTTCAGGAGGTGCAGGTCGATTCAACGGAGTCAAGATACAATTTGTTGAGTGATATTCCTTATTTTGGCGAAAAATTCTTCCGGCCGAAGGCTGTTAAATACACACCAACCGAATTGTTAATTTTTTTGCGTCCTACAATTATCAATCCTACTCATGAACTATCAGATGAGAACGTAAACCTCATAGACCAAAGACTTAATCCTGACTATGCACCACGGTTTCGTTCCCCTTCTGGAAAAATACTTGGTATTCCAGATTTAGATCAAAGCAATATTTCTGAGCAAACCGCTCAAGATATTCCTTCGATACAGCCGCAACTGTGAATTGCCTGATCAAAACCTTGTCTGTTTGGATCGTTTTTACTCTGACGATTTTAATCTCTGTAGTTGGTCAAACCACCGAAAATCCTTTTTTGAGACCTGGTTACAATAAGCCCAGTCCTCCTAAAGTTATCAAACCAGCACCCCCGCCTCCATCACCCATCCCCCGGAATACAAACCTAGAGTTTCGAGGTTATTTTAAGTTTCAAGATCAATGGAATTTTTCCGTATTTGATAAAGCAAAAAATACGGGATTATGGCTAAAAAAGGGGGAGTTGTCTGATGACGGAACTCTGCAAGTCGTTGGCTTTGATCCAGAAAAAAGTGAAATTCGATTAAAAGACGGAATGAGGCTCACGCTAAAAGATGCTGACAAAAGAGTTCTAGCTGTACCCAGTGGACAAATTTCTCCGCCCAAAGTTAACCCGAAGACGGTTCTCCCATCTTCAACTCCTAGGACGATACCTCCACCTGCTCGTCGTCGGTAGAGCAGAGGCTTTTCTCCAGAGGTCTCATCATAAACATGATACAAAAACTAAATTCGGATTCTCAGAATTCAGAATTGAACGATGTAAACCTTATGTCCGATCAGTTAGCTTACTTGGAAGACAAGATGTTGTGGTGGCCAGATTTGCCAGATGTTGATCGGATCAACGTTATCTCAGCCCCACCTGAGGACAGGGCTCGTCTTTTAGCGTCTAAATTTTCTGACTCAGTTGATTCTACTATTCGCAAGATTGCAGATCGTACCAATCTGCCTTTTCTGGAGGATTTTGAGTTGGTCGAAAATCCTACCCAAAAGCTTCCCCTTCGACTGATTCATGGTTTCTCTTGCCTTCCCATAAAAAAAATTCAAGCAAAGCAATTCGGGAAGACCAAGGTTTTATGCGTGGATGATGATGACTCTATTTTGCGTGGTTTTCGTTTACACCTGGGAAGAGATTTCGAAGTCATCACTGCGAGCAACGGATTAGAGGGACTGGAGGTTTTTAAAGAGCACGGAGATATTGGTGTGGTTTTATCAGATATGGTAATGCCTGAAATGAATGGTGCTGAAATGCTTGGTTTGATTAAGCAGTTCAAGCCTGGGGCAATGACTGTCTTACTAACGGGTCACTCTGACTTTGAGTTGACAAAGAATGCGGTGAATACGGGGGAAGTTAATAAAATTTTAACCAAGCCTTGTTCCACATCTGAAATTTTAAAAACCATCAACGAATGTGCAGACAAATACCTCCTTAACTCTGGACCCGATTTTGAGGATGATGTTGACGATGGCCGTATTCATTTAGCAACTGTTTGGCCGCCTTCTGAACGAATGAGCCGTTGGGTTTTTTCCGTGTCAGGCTCCAAGCCTATTTGGTATATTGGCATGCCGGAAAGGATCGTACGGGCCATTACCGAAAATTTCGGTATTGGAGCTGATAGCTTGGAGGATTCAGATGTTGATGATGAATCTGAAGCAGATGCCCAGGATGATTTAGAAGATCAAAACGCTGCGATAATTAAATTTGTCAATGAGGTTATCCAGCGTGCAATCGTCGACCGTGCCACAGATATTCATTTCGAGCCACATAAAGAGACACTTCAAATTCGGTATCGTATTGATGGTCAGCTTGTGCCTGTGCGTGTGCCGGATAATTTGAGAAGTTTTCAGGATGCCATCATTTCCCGAATCAAAATTATGGGCGGTATCAATATTTCAGAAAAGAGAAGACCCCAGGGTGGACGGATTACCTTTTCTCATGGGCAAACTGATCTGGATATTCGTGTATCCACTTTGCCCACGCTTTATGGAGAGAGTATCAGTCTCCGGTTATTAAATGAAAAATCTCAGCCACTTTCAATGAGAGAGCTCGGTTTACTTGGCAAAGACGAGACCAATATTGTGAAGGTGTTGGAGAAGCCTCATGGTATTGTGATGGTGACTGGACCAACTGGTTCGGGGAAATCCACTTCCTTGACTGCTTTCATTCGACGCATTCATAAGCCTGAACGGAGGATTATGACTGTGGAAGATCCTGTGGAATACGAAGTTGCCGGGATTAATCAGACCCAGGTAAATGCAGAAATCGGTTTTACATTTGCCAGTGCACTTAGGGAAATTCTGCGGCAAGACCCCGATGTGATTATGGTGGGAGAGATTCGGGATCGGGAAACAGCAGATATTGCCATCCGTGCCTCTCTCACAGGCCACCTGGTTCTTAGTACTTTGCATACCAATGATGCCCCCGGGGCGGTGACAAGACTGATTGATATGGAGATCGAGCCTTTCTTGATTGCTTCTTCGGTTGAAATGGTCATTGCCCAAAGATTAGTTCGTCGGATTTGTGGAAATTGTGCCAGTCCTGCTCATCTTTCTGAAGAGGATTTAAGGGCGACTT
>JAYQBI010000112.1:0-4333 GCA_038137235.1 Opitutales bacterium
TTCTGACTTGGCAGCCTCCCTAAGCTGATCCTGTGTGCCATGTTTTTTCCCCCAGTTAAGCAGAAGTTCAGGGGATGCAGTAAAGTTGATGAAACCAGGGCCTGAAATTTCAACAGTCCAATCCTGAGTGGACGGGAGTGCCCCGACCAACCTCTGGGCAAGTTCCCTTGGATTTTGACCGGTTCTTTTGGCATGGGGGAGAGCACCGTTTGCCTGAAAGTCACCGAACCGTTCATCGGCCACCCGTGTCTGCGGATCAAAGTCCGGACCGAACCCGTCCAGTCCGGTCGAGGTCTCCCGGAGTTTGCTATCGATATAATCACAGAGGTTAAATGAAGGATTCATGGAGGAAAATGTCCAAGCATGGAATGAGCAATTCGTCAAGTGCCCACCGACTATGTGCTCGACAAACTAAGCATTATATTGTACGATCTTACCCTTGCTCTCCTTTTACCCTAACTATCAACTCTAAACAAGAGTAACTTATTATGCCTAAGGCCAATAAAAAAGAAGCACCTTCATTTGCGTATCTTATTGAAAAGAAACGAGATGGGGGAGAATACACTGATGAAGAAGTTCGTACCATTGTGGATGCGATTTTGGACGAAGAAATGCCAGAATTTCAGCAGACGGCGTGGATTATGACCAATTTCTTCAAGGGCATGTCCGCCCAGGAAATCTCATTCCTTGCTGAGGAAATGATGCTTTCCGGTGAAGTGATTGAAATGATGGATGTTTCCCGTCCCAAGATTGAAAAGTACTCAACTGGAGGAGTCGGGGATAAAACGAGCCTGGTTCTCGGTCCCTTGGCTGCCGTATCCGGAGTTGCTATGCCCATGATGAATGGGGATGATGAGGAATTTCTCACCAGTAATTCGGAAAAGCTCAAGGCGATCCCAAAAATTAAAACGGACCTAGACCTTGAAGAGTTTCACGCCCTTGTACGCAAGCACGGTTGTGCTTTTGTGGACCGTCATGACGAAATTTCACCGGTTGAAATTTCACTGTATGAATTGCGTCAGAAAATCGGGGCGATTCCATCGATTCCATTCATCACTGCCGGTACCCTCAGCCGCAAATTTGCTTCCGGGGCAGAAGGCGTAGTTGTGGATGTGAAATGGGGGAAAGGTTCATTTATTCGCGATGTTGAGGATGCCAAGCAACTGGCACGCTCCATCACAAGGGTGGGCCGCTTGATGAAGCGTCGTTGTGTAGCACTCGTTACAGATAATAACCAGCCACTTGGAAATTGCCTTGGTGCATCCCTAGAGCTCAAAGAAGCAATTGAACTTCTCAAGGGAGAGGGTCCTGAGGATTTGCAGGACTTGGTAATGAAGCTGGGTATGGAAATTGTCAGGCTTGCTGGGGTTGCTGGTTCCACACTTTCGGCAAAGCAAACTGTCCGCAAGCATTTGGAGGATGGTTCCGCACTGCAAAAACTCAAGGACATCGTTGAGGCACAGGGGGGAGATTCGAAGGTGCTTGATGATCCTGAAAAACTTCCGCAGGCCAAGCATGTCAAAAAACTACCCGCTCCCAAACGTGGTTATGTTCACACCATTGATGCAGGACAACTTGCCCGTGGTGTGCAAATTCTTGCTCATGGGGACAAAGGAAAATTCGACCCAGCGGCTGGCGTTGCTGAGCTTCGCAAGGTGGGTACCCAGATGAAACAGGGAGAAGCCCTGATGGTGATTCATTACAATGACGAAAAGCGTCTTAAAGAAGCAATGGATTATTTTAAAGCTGCTTACCGTTTGGCTCCCAAACGCCCGAACCCGGTTCCGCTCGTGGTCGAGCGGGTTGCCTGATTTCATTCAGCCCAGAATTTAAAAAACTAAACAAAAAAAGCCTCCCTTCTGAAAGGGAGGCTTTTTTATTGGAAAGAAAAAAATTCTATTTTCTTGAATTAAACCCGTCCGAGGTAGGACCTGTCGTCTGTGCTGATTTTAATAACATCATCCTTTTTGATAAAAAGAGGAACCTGCACGGTGATTCCGGAAGAAATGGTAACTGGTTTTAGCACATTGCCTGCGGTGTCTCCCCTTAATGCATCGGGAGCCTCGGTAACGGTTGCTTCCACGGAAGAAGGGAGTTCCAGGCGGACTGCCTGATCGTCAACAAGTAAAATATCGTAGTTGTTTCCTTCCACCAGAAAGATTTCATCCTCTCCAACCATTTCAGTGCTAAGAATGGTATCCTCATAAGTCTCAAGGTCCATGAAATGAAAACCATCACCGTCTTTGTAACTGTATTCAAGTTTTTGGGTGGTGGTGTGCAAAAAATCAACATTATCAGTCGAACGAAATTTGGTGGTGGTGGTGGATCCACTTTGGAGATTCCGCAGGGTGGTTTGCACAAAACCGGCTTGTCTGCCCTGAGTACGGTGTTGCATTTCAAGAACAATGTGAGGCGATCCCTGAAAAAGAATTGCCCGACCTTTACGAATTTCAGTTGGTGATGCCATGGGATTGATTGATAAGTTAGAATTAAGAAAAAGACTGGTTGTTGATTGGAGCGCGAACCCCTAGACTCGCTAAACAAATAATTTGCATAAACTTTCCTTTCCCTGATGACCAACCAAAATTCAACCTTTTCCCTGTATTCATGGAATGTAAATGGGCTGCGGGCCTGCCGGAAGAAAGCCTTTGACCGTTTTATTGAACAGGTGAATCCAGATTTTCTTTGCCTGCAGGAGGTTAAGCTAAATCCCACTGCCATACCAGAGGAGGACTTTGGGTTTTCGTTCACCAAGTATCACCTTGCAGAAAAAAATGGATATTCCGGAACGGCGATTTATTCAAAGCAGGACCCTCTCAATGTTTCGCTGGATTTCCCAGGTGGTTCACATGCCGGTGAAGGGCGCATGATTACCTGTGAGTATGACGGCTTTTATCTTGTGAATGTTTATGTTCCCAATTCCAAGGGTGATCTTTCCCGCCTGCCTTACAGGTATGATTCCTGGGATCCTGACCTTAAAGATTACCTGATCGAACTGCGGGCAAAAAAGCCAGTGGTACTATGTGGTGATCTTAATGTTGCACACCGCGAAATCGATCTGGCAAACCCAAAGAGCAATCGAAAAAATGCCGGGTTTACCGATGAGGAAAGGGAAGGAATCTCCAACCTCTTGGCAGAAGGATTTCTTGATACCTACAGACATCTGTATCCTGAACAGACTGGAGCTTATTCCTGGTGGTCATACCGCGGAGGTGCCCGGGCAAGGAATGTGGGATGGAGGATTGATTATTTTATCACTTCGGACGACCTCGCCACATCCATCCGCGGGGCAAGCATTCATCCGGAATGGGAGGGTTCCGACCACTGTCCGGTTGGCTTGGTGCTGGCAAATGGCTAGGTTCCATTCTTCAGGCATGATGGATTTAGAAATTAATCCGGAGCTAATCGAGCACACTCTCGCTCTGGCAGAAAAGGGGTGGGGAATGACCCATCCCAACCCTATGGTGGGTGCCTTGATTGTGGAGAATGGAGAAGTGGTGGCAGAGGGATATCACGCTAAAGCCGGATCTCCTCACGCGGAGATCAATGCATTCTCTTCTCTGGGCAGAAAGCCAAAAGATGGTGCCGTTCTCTATATTAGCATGGAACCCTGCTCCACGACGGGGCGTACCCCTCCCTGCACCTCTGCAATTCTCGATTCGGGAATTCAGGATGTGGTGGTTGGATGTATTGATCCTGATTCACGTCACGGCGGTAGGGGAATTGAGATGTTACGAGAGCATGGAGTTACGGTGCACCAGGCACCACCAGCGTTGGAGAAAAAAGCAATCCGGTTAAACATGATCTTTAATCATTGGGCACAATCGAAGACTCCATTGATCGCATTAAAAATGGCCCTTTCCGCAAATGGCATGGTGGCTGAGCGTGCCGGTTACCCAAGCCGCGTAACGGGCGAGATTGCCCGTGCTGATGTGATGCGCTGGCGAAGGCTCTTCCCGGCTATCTGTGTTGGTTCAGGCACCGTAATTGCGGACAATCCTTCCCTTACTGCCCGACTGCCTGAAGAGAATTGGTGTCCGGTCCGCTTGGTTCTTGATTCATCCATGCTGACCTTCTCTGATGAATTTCATCCCCGTCAAATTTACACGGATCAATATTCCGACAAGACCGTGGTAATAACCACATCAAGGGGACTGGAAAATAAAGTAGCGGTTGGAAAAGCTCACAGCCTTGGCATCAGGATAATGAAATGTGGAGGGGAGGAGGATGGCAGGGTGTCACCGCGTGATTTCAGAAAAACAGTTTTAGGATTGGGATTGCATGGTGTGTTCTGTGAAGGCGGTCCTGCGGTTGCCCGGGCATTGCTTGCGGC
>JAYQBI010000113.1:0-4326 GCA_038137235.1 Opitutales bacterium
GATTAACTATTATCCATCGCCCCGCTGAACTGTGTGGTGATGATGTGGCTTCAGTTCCAGTTTTTCGCCACATCCTAGAGGTTTGCCCAGCAGATCTTCATTTAAATTACAATTGCAACTTTCCTGAATGTGATGAATCGGTTTTCAAAAGAGCAATTGATCTAGCTTTGGAGAAAGAAGAATCACTTTCGATTCCTTATGCCGTTTGGGCTCAAACAAAAAAGTGCCTGATTAATTATGGTGACCCCTTCAATATAACTGCAGAAACCTTTGAGGATGAGAGAATTGGGGAGATTGATATTCATACAATGGAAGACTTGATACAGGTTCATCAAGATAAATTTAAATGCCGGCCTTGGTGAAAGTTAAAAAAAAATTAAAGTTTATCCATATCTGCCCGATTATAATGACAGAGCCTCAAATTCCGTGGATATGAAAAATACAAAATACTTAATAACTACAATTCTTCTAGGAGTTGTATTTTTACCGCAATCATCTCTTCTAGCTAATGCTGTGAAGAAAAATTGTTATCTTTCTTTCCATGCACCTCCGAGATTACATTTCCATGAAGTTCCAGTTTCTGCAGATCGTACAAATTTGCTTACTCTTGGTGCACCCGTTTCGCAATCGCTTGAAGTTCTAAATGCTGAAAACAATGCAACAAATGATATTACTGAGTTTCCACTGACTTCATACGACGATGCTAACAGCGAATTGGACATAGAAATCGAAGCAGAGCGAACAGATTCTCTTCCGCCGTCAGATCCTTTTGTTGACTATGATGCACAAACTGCTGACCTGGACTCTACTGATGAATTGTTGAAACTCTTCGAAAATATGGAGAAGTCTGGGAGGTCAGCATCCGGGGTTGTTGTTAACTTTATTCCTCCCTACAGCAGTGATGGGGGGAATTTTAAAATAGAGTCAAAATCGTCCTATAAAAGGAGGCTAAGATAATGAAGAATATCAAGCTTCTCTCCTCTATTTTCGCTTTTATAGCCGGCTGCCATATTGCCTTTGGTCAAGGATCCCAACTCCAATCAATTGAAGATGTAATTAGTGGGATAGATGATTTACTTAAGGAAATCGACGGTGCTAGTACTGAATCCGTGAATTCAAATTCTATTCTTCCAGCGGAAAATAGGCCATTTAGAGCTGAAAACGAATTAATGCCTAAAGAGTTTTTGGGGGAGAGTACTCCCTCCCCAGACCCTGTCTCGGAAGTTTCTCCACCAAGCACTCCACCAGTGACTCCTGCCGTACCTTCTAAAGCACCAAATCTAGATTCAGTTCGAGCTGTTGATTTTTCAAAACTCTCCCTCAGTGAACTCCTCAATGAAGTTGACATGCTTCAATCTCCAGTTGCAGGAGTTGGGGCATCCGTAGCAATCGAAATGCTACCTAGTGGTACATCCTCTGATGCTCCTCCTTTAGATCAATCATCTCTGCTAGTTCCTTCTAGGGAAGTATTTCAATCCGCAAACTCTGTGCCCGATGCGTTACAACCTTCAGATGTTGTCTCTGCTACTGAAGTTGCCCCTGATGAACTATTCGTCGAAAACTACATCGTTCTTGGTGATACAATTGATCAAGAAATGAAAGAAAAGATTCGCGAGTGTGTTATGGAAACCAGAATGGCATCAGGTGGAACCGATAACCCCTTTGTGACACGCTCTGTTTTCAAGGCCACCTCCTACTGTAATCGTGTACTTGGTAGGCTCAATGCTCCTAATCATAAAAGATACAGGAGGGACATTCTTTTATCTATGATCAATATGCATGAAAAAAATCAGGCATGGGTAGATGCTGCGAAGACCTATGAGCGCTATCTTGAGGAGTTTGCTTCAAACGATAATTATCCCTTCGAACAACATGAAGACGCACCAGGCATCCCTGACCTTTCCGCTCCTTTGGGCAGTGTACGCAAATTACTAGAAGGAATAAAAAGAGGTGCTCCTACCATCCCAGAAACTCATATTAGATTGGGTAAGATTTACCGGCAGTTGGGTGCGGATAGTATGGCATTTATTAAATTTTATGACGCAATAAATGCATCCCTGACCCTACCTTATAATGAGTCATTTACTGATGCCGAAAAACGCAAGGGTGGATCATTTGAAACTCGTAAAGATGCGGAATCCAATCGGGCTATGCTTGAGATTGCTGAAACTTTTCTAATTGGTGAAAATTATGATAGTGCGATCAAATTTTATGACCGACTTAACAGGTTGGAGCAATTAGACGACCAAGATCGTTCCGTTGTTCAATACAAGAGAGGATTGGCTCATTTTCGTAGAGCAGTCGCAACACTGAAAGACGAGGAAGTCCAAATCTCTCGCAACCGAGAGGGCAAGCCTATCATTTCACAGGAGCCCGATTTTGATAAAACTGCACGTGCCGATTTTGCCAAAGTTAAAGAGATACTCAGAGGTTACAGTACCATCTTCCCAAGCAGTTCATATGTGCCCGAGACTCACTACTTGCTAGCTCTTGCTTACGAACATTTGAATCAAGATGAGGAGTCCATCGCTCAACTTCTTTCTTTGCTCAGAGAAGCCGATTTCAATCCGGATGCTGTTATTGAAGAGGAGCAGTTAAAGTCTGATAGGGATCGTGATTATGCTAAGATTGAGCAACTGAAGATAATTTGGGCATTCTGGAAAAAGAAAACAGGGAACTACTTGGCTAATAAATTTTTTGAAGAAGGTGAGTACTTTAATGCCTACCGAATATACTCCGCGTTGCGTCCCATCGATGACAACCCAACATGGCAGGTTCCCCTGATTTATCAAATTGCACTTTGCGAAGAAAAGCTAGGGAACTATGTACAGGCTAGTGAATCTTATTTGGAAATCGAAGAATATGTAAATCAGGTTAAAGAGGCACGGGAAGGATTAGCCGGAAGCAAGTACCTGAATTTTGTTTTTGGCATGGCCAAGTGGAGGCGTGAGCAACTTGAGGACACTCGTGAAATTAGGCAGGCGGTAAACCGTTTTGGTATATATTCTATGCCACGAAGCAACGACAACTTAGTCGATTCGTTCTAATTTATCCTGTTCCGCAAATTTATGGAACCAAGAGAGGTAATCGTAGCCCATTATCAACTTTGTGAAAAAGTTTATGATGTTTTACTGGAGGAAAATAGTTGGCTCAAGTTAGAGAAAAGAGCTCCTGAATTTGATTTCCTTAACAAAAAGAAGAATATCGTTGCTGATCTTGATGCATCTTTGGCGAACTTGAAAAAACTCAAGCCTGAATTTTTCTCTCCATTCGATGACACTAAAAAGTTGGTCAGTGAATCACATGCAAAATTACTTCAGATCTTTTATTTGGATAGAGAAAATGAAGATCTGTTACTGAAGTGCCATCAATCAAGCGATCGTGAATCTTTTCACCGCTTCACGATTGACCCTGATCAAATTGGTGAATTCCCCGGGAGGGACTAAGAACATCCTAAAATGATATCTTTTAGTACTCAATCCGAAGGTCACCAAATTTAATTCTGTCTTTATTTTCAGAATCACTAACAGTTTTTCTATGATCTTGCGGTGCTTGCAAGAGTTGTTCCAGAAATCCATCGCCAAAATTTAAAATCACCCCTCTGCCATCTTTTACCCTGGTATAGGGGCATGGATCGCCATTAGATAACCAACCTTTTGCCTCCATGATCAATCCATGGTCAAAAGTTGAAGTGAGTTTTTTTTGGCCATTATCGTACCAAAAGTTGCTCACGCCATGGAGTTTTCCAATAAGATAATTCCTCTGAGAAATGATTACATCATCGTGATTCCATTCAGTATACAAACCGTCCTTTTCGCCATCAAAATATTCGCCTGTAAGGCGGAGCGATCCATTCTTATCCCACTCAGCAAAGACTCCCTGACGTTTGCCTTCCATGAATGAATCAAGCAATCTTACCTTATTGTGACTGTCGAACTGACTATACCAACCAGTAAAAGGAACAGTTTCCTCTATGTCTCTGCATAGGAGACCATTTTTCATTTTAAACCCCTCGTAAGGCAAAACTTTATTTGACAGTGGGTACCACTCACCCTTGAAGGAGTCTTCTGCCATTTTCTTGAGGATCAAGTCATCCTCAAAAGTCTCCGCATGGCAGGCAAAGCACAATAAACCTCCCAATAAGGCTGATACTGAAAGATGCATTAGTGTCACAAAACAACATGATCACTTCGATAAGGCAATCGTAGCAAGAAAAAATAAACACTATGAAATGGCGGAAGGAGAGGGATTCGAACCCCCGGAACCGTTTCCGGTTCAGCGGTTTTCAAGACCGCCGCATTAGACCACTCTGCCATCCTTCCATTT
>JAYQBI010000114.1:0-4322 GCA_038137235.1 Opitutales bacterium
CGGTGTTTTAGCCGATGTTAGGACGGGTGGGCTAAAGCGAGACTTGAGCCTTGCTTTTATTGATAATGAAAGGAGTCAACTCTGGATAAATGATTTCAATAATAATTGGATCTATCGTGATCGTGTGGAAGCACTAAAAAACTTTCCCATTTTTGCAGAGCAAAGCAAAGCAGCGTTTGGCACTAGTAAAATTCACAAAAATCAATGGTTTGATAGTGCAGAAGATGCAACGGTTGAAGATCGGGATGCTATGCTGGCGGGGCCCCTATGGTCAGTTCTTGCAGATTTT
The DNA here is from genome assembly GCA_038137235.1 of Opitutales bacterium. Taxonomy (GTDB): domain Bacteria; phylum Verrucomicrobiota; class Verrucomicrobiia; order Opitutales; family Seribacteraceae; genus Chordibacter. The sequence continues at coordinate 290 of JAYQBI010000114.1, forward strand.
CATAAGCAGACAGGTTCGAGGGAAGACTTAAATTTAACCGCCCCTTCTCAGTTTCCAAGAATTATAGGAGATAATGCATTGATTTTTAATCCATCGATTTCTCCTAAAAGTCCAGCAGGGGCAATGCCTTATTCGGCCGATAAAGATACGACTCGTTTTTTTAACTCCTTTGCTGATAAATATCAAAACTCGGTTCGCCCAGAACCCGCTAATCATTCGATTTCACCCATCCTAACTGGATTAAAGATGTCTTATAATCCTGTCATTTCTAACACAGAAAATGAGATGGAAATAGCAATCAATGCAGTCGTTACGCTATGGAACCCCTATAACAAACCACTGCGGGTTGAAAATCTTTTTGCCTATATTCCATTATCTTCAAGTAGGCTGCATATAATGGAATTAGATTTAATGGAATATGATCTTTTCAGAAAATGGTGGATGTTTGTTTCAAAAGAAATTGAACCACCCAAAATAAATTCATTGGGTACAAAAGCTAGAGACCCTGCCCAACCGTGGCCTCTTTATGCTTTTCATACTGGTGAAACGACTGCTTTGGGCAAACCGCAGATGTTCTACGGAATTTTTCACTCTTTGATGTTACCGGGAGATGCAGGGGCAAAGAGTATTGGAGGATCTTCAAATGCTGCGGGGTTTTTATTTGAGCACCAATTTCCGAGAGATCCGGACGATTTCTGGATGTCTAATTTTCAATTCAATACTATCAAAAAGAAGACATTTCCCTTTAACAGCTTGAGCTTGAACTTATTCAATAATGAACCTGACCATTTGGGAGAAGCGGGATTAAATGGAGTAACCATTTTGCAGCCTGGAGAAGTTGTGTCATTTAGTAATAGTGATGCGACATATGGAGATTCAATTGCAAATCCAATCATTAACCTAGAAGCCAGAGGAAGTGAGAGCGGGGCATTTTTAGCGAAAACCGGAATTACTGATTTTAAATTCGGAGCAGTTGGTATCGATTTCAAGGGATTTTCCGGAATTAACAACTCAACATCGGACAACCTTGAGGTCGCAAGCGGAGGAGGATTTAATTATCAAGGCAATAAAAAGCCAAATTGTATTAGTCTATATTCCTGGGAAGGAGGTACTTCATTCAACAAAGACAATCCTTTAGCCAATCTTATTTACAGTATGCCCTTAGATCTTTCTGATGATATTCATGCTGGTCAAAGTGACAAACTGAGAATCTACACCAAAGGCATTCTCAATAAAATTTGGACACAAAGAGGTGAGGTTGCATCACTTCCCGGGATTGGATGGAATCTAGAATTTATTTTCCCGGGTGATCGAAAAAACGAAAGAGTTCTTCTAAATGATTTCAATGTAAGGCACTTGATTCACAGCGAGCAGCAAGGTATGGGCTCTTGGTTACATAGAAGGGGCAAAAAAGCTGACTTACATGGGTACCAATCCAAATTAGGCATGTGGACTGAGAGTCTCAAACATCTGCAATTTCAAGCGAGTAGAACTAAATATTCTATATATCACCCTGACTTTACCCTTAACGGCACAAAAGACAGTAACTACACCAACAATTTCAATACGCCTGATGATCATAAATTAACCGTTGGGTATACTGGAGTTAAGCATGCATTAGGGCTTGAGTCCATGGCTTTTCCTGACATCTACAATTTACCCACATCCTTTTACGACCAGGTGGATTGGGATTTACTTAAAAACAACCTTGAGAATAAAGATACTCCAGACACTTTCGCCCAGACTTTATTTGATGATCCATCGATTGACACGAGTGCAATAATAACTGATCCAGATTATCCAGATTCTTTACTGAAATCTTTTTACAGAGACCCAGATTATATTCCGGAGGATTTAAAAAATGGGGGTGTCCCAAAATGGAATCAAGATGATGCCAGAGTGGGATTTTTCCGCAATGATTCAGATTACAATCTATTAGGAAACCCACTAGCACTTTCTTCAAAAAGATCTGAGCAAGAAGCCGATAGTAATGCCGTATTATTTGATATCCCAGATAGTAAGCCCTTATCTATCCTTCAGTATAGACATGCTAATTTGAATTCGTATTTGCATGGTCCCAGCTATGCACTTGGAAACTCTTATGCATCCACGCAGGTCGCAAGGCACAGATCCTGGGGGCGGGTACAGACTATTGAGCACGAACCTACATCAATTAGGGGCTTAACAGCTTCACTAATGAAAGAAATGGATGAGAAACAAAATATTTGGTTTCAAGACTATGTTAATAAATTTGAGCCAATTAGGGAAGAGGATAAATATCAGTATGCCTTTCATAATTGGGGGAAGCATGGGAATGAAGCATTCAGCGGTAATGGTAGTGAAAATTCGCACGATATTGACTTAAATAGAGGATTTTCTCCTTGGCGAAAAAATGATTCTGGCTCACAGCTCAATCATCAAAATACAACTTTGGACCACTCCTTTTATTTAAACCGTGCTTTGCTTGATGGGTATTTTTTGAGTGGGGTTTCGGATAATAAAAAGCCTGCTCCCATGAGCACATCTACAGATGGGCAGCTTTATCGTCCTTTCCTCTACGGTGCTGAAAATAATAAGACGGGAAATCACAGACTTATTGGCTATTTTCGGGATGGATTTTGGGGAGAGACTTCTTACGGAAAGTTGAGCAGTTTAAGAAACCAAACCAAAGATGCGGTTTACAGGTATCAATCAGTCGCCGGAGATCTTCTGCTTAATGGTGCGTTTAACATAAATTCGACATCTGTTGACGCTTGGATAGCACAACTCTCATCTCTCCGTGGTGTGTCTGTAAATCGTGATGGTGGAGCAAAAATTTTTAATGAAAACACAACTCCAGTTCTCAGATACTTAAAAGAACCCAAAGAGGAAAATAGCTGGAATCAGTTTAGAAAATTAAGTGACAAAGAAATTGCAAACTTAGCAAAAGCCATGGTTAAGCAGGTAAAATTGCGCGGGCCTTTTCTTAGCTTTTCCGACTTCGTTAATCGAAGACTTGCACCAGGACCACAAAATCCTGAAAAAGCGAAAGGAAGTGGACAAAACTTTGTAACGAAAAATGTTACAGAATGGAAAAATTACCCAGAAAATCGATACACATCCTCTGGGCTTCGTGGAGCAGTGCAAACGGCCATCGCAGATGCAGGGCTAAATGATGCGGATGGTCTAAATCCTGCCGGAGCAATCCCCCAGATTCCTGCTCAGAGATGGTCTGGAAGTAGTTTAATAAACTTTGATTTTGGGCTTCATGCTTCTTCGTCTCAGGAGTTACTTTGGCCAAATGGCTACACTCGATACTGGGGTGCAGGTACTACTGAACCTGGTTATGGGCCTGAAGGATTGCCAGACTGGACAAAAAATGAATCTGTCATGCAACGATTTTATTCAACTTCTACTACCCTGAAGCCGGGAGCTACTGTGCCCAATGTCCCGTCTTTTTCTAGGATTGCAGGCTACAATTTTAAACCAGATAAGTTTTCCTATGACACCACTGAGTTTGGAGAGGCACCAGAGAACTTTTTGGCCGTAGAACACTTAGCAACGGGTGCAAATAAACCTGGCTGGGTAATGCAGGCAGATTTGCTTAGCCCCATGGCTCCAGTAACTTCGGCAAGGTCAGATACTTTTACAATTCGAGTGATGGGAGAATCCGGTAAAGACAAAACCTCAAATGCATGGATAGAGTTGGTCGTTCAGAGGACGCCAGATTATGTGAAATCAGATTTGGATGCTCCTCATCACCGCCCTCATGAACCATTTAAAGACAAAAATCTAAACGGGTACTGGGATAATGGGTATAATGAGCATTGGATTGATTTGAACCGAAACGGAGACAACAAGGAATATCCTGATTTACCAGGTGATACAGAGTCGAAATATAGAGATGGTATGGCTTCAGATCTTCGCTTGGAAATGGATCCACAAGAGGAAGATATCGAATCTGAGATAGGTTTGTCCTTCTTAGGTATCAACCAACGATTTGGAAGAAAGTTTAAAATTGTAAGGTTTCGCTGGTTACGAGCCAACGAAGTTT